>JBKJRV010000139.1:0-5173 GCA_046593115.1 Gemmatimonadaceae bacterium | reverse complement strand
GTCATGGTCGGCCCGTCGTCCTCGCACACCGCGGGCGCCTGCCGCATCGGTCTGCTCGGACGGGCCGTCATCGGAGGCACTCCCGAGTCGGCGCTGCTCGAGTTGCACGGCTCGTTCGCGCGTACTGGCGAAGGACACGGCACTGACCTCGCGCTCGTCGGGGGACTGCTGGGGTTCCGGCCCGATGATGAACGTCTCCGCGATGCGCTCGGTATCGCGGAACGAGAGGGACTCGCCTATCGCTTCGAGAAAACCTCCCTTGGCGAAAATGCGCATCCCAACTCCGTGCGAATGACGCTGGAGCGAGGCGCGACGCGCACCGTCATCATCGGCGCATCGCTTGGCGCGGGCCGGGTGACGATCACGGAGATCGACGGCTTTCCCGTCGAAGTCACCGGCGGTCTGCACGCCGTAGTGCTCGAAGCAGAGGACAAGCGAGGCTCCATTGCGAGAATCACGGGAGTGCTCGCCGATGACGGGATCAACATTGCGACCCTTCGCCTTACGCGCAGGGAACGCGGCGGTGAGGCGTTCATGGTCATCGAGTGCGACGAGGCCATCCCGGAGCAGGCGGTGACCGATCTGCAGGCACTCGAGTGGGTGCGCTGGGTTCGGATTCTTCCGAAAGTGAGCGGCTGATGTATCGCGCACTGGCTGATGCCATTCGCGACGCCACCAATCGGGGCAACTCGCTCGCCGTTGTGGCGCTCGAGCTCGAGTCGAAGGATCAGGCTCGTCCGGTCGAGGAAATCCGCGCCGCGCTGGGCCGCGCGCTCGCGATCATGCGGCAGGCGGTCACGCGCGGCGAGCAGGGTGACTTGAAATCCCGATCGGGGCTCGTTGGCGGTGATGCCGCAAAGTTGAGCGCGTCTGCCGGCGAATCCCTCATCGGCGCACCGTTCCGCAACATTCTCTCGCGTGCGCTTGCGGTGCAGGAAGTGAACGCGGCAATGGGCGTCATCGTCGCTGCGCCGACTGCCGGTGGGGCTGGCGTCCTGCCGGCGGTGCTGACCGGGCTGGCCGACGCGCGTGGCATCCCGGACGAACGCGTCATCGACGCGCTGGCGACCGCTGGACTCATCGGAGCGGTGATCGCGGAGCGCGCCTCGCTATCGGGCGCCGAGGGTGGATGTCAGGCCGAGACGGGTGCGGCGGCGGCGATGGCAGCGGGCGCGGCCACCGAGATGCTCGGAGGCACGCCCGAGCAGGTGGGACACGCCGTCTCGCTCGCCATGCAGGGCACGCTGGGCCTGGTCTGCGACCCACTGGGCGGTCTGGTCGAGCTGCCATGCGTCTTCCGCAATGCGACCGGCAGCGCCATTGCACTCGCGGGAGTCGAGATGGCCCTCGCGGGCATCACGTTCGCGATCCCGGTCGACGAAGTCATCGATACCATGGGCGAGATCGGGCGGTCGATGGACGTTCGCTATCGCGAAACGGCAGGCGGCGGGCTCGCCGCGACACCCACCGGCCGGCGGCTGGCCCGAGAGCGCCTCGTGCAGATCCGCCGCGAATGAAGAGGCGGATAGCGTAGCACTGGCGTCATCTCGTATCTTCCTGCCCGAAACACGCGACGCGCCATCTCGTAGAGTGGCAGAGGACCTCGCACAACCCCACGGGGAATCATTATGGTGACCAAAGAAGGCATTGAGACCTTTCTCGACAAGCTGACCGCCGACCAGGGCGGCACCTTCAGCGAGCTCGAGACCGGACTGTGGCTCGTGAAGCCGCAGGGCGAGCTCGACTTCGACTTCGTGGTCAGCATGGAGGACAACGTCGCGGTGCTGCACGTCAAGGTCATGGACCTGCCGAAGAAGAAGACTGCGCAGGCGACGCTCAACAAGCGTCTGCTCGAGCTGAATGCCACCGACCTGATACATGGCGCCTACGGGATCGAGCAGGACGCCATCGTCATGACCGAGGCGCTCGAGCTGAGCCACCTCGACTACGACGAGTTTCGGGCCGCGTACGAGAGCATGACCGTCGCACTCGCTTCCCATCTTCGGGAGCTGGGCGCCTTTCGCGAGGCACAGTAATCATGGGACTCTTCGATCGGCTCTCGCAGGTACTGCGATCCAACATCAATGATCTGATCTCCCGGTCGGAAGACCCGGAGAAGATGCTCAATCAGATCATCATCGACATGCGCTCGCAGCTCGTGAAGGCGAAGCAGCAGGTGGCGTCCGCCATCGCCGACGAGAAGCGTCTGCGCGATCAGGCGGATGCCGAGTTCAAGCAGGCGGGTGAATGGGAGAAGCGCGCTGTCCTCGCTGTCCAGGAAGGGCGCGATGATCTCGCGAAGCAGGCGCTGGTGCGGCAGGGGGAGCACGTATCGCATGGCCAGCAGCTCGAAGCGACGTGGGAGTCCCATCGCGGCGAGACCGAGAAGCTCAAGAACTCGCTGCGCGATCTGAACGACAAGATCGAGGAAGCGAAGCGGAAGAAGGATCTCCTGCTCGCCCGCCAGCGCCGCGCGCAGGCGCAGGCGCGCATTGCGGAAACGATGTCGTCGCTCTCGGAGAAGAGTGCGTTCGAAGCGTTCGCCCGCATGGAAGAGAAAATCGAGACCAACGAGCGCCAGCTGAAAGCGTCGGCGGAGATCGACGAGGAGTTCTCCGGCGACACGCTGCAGAACAAGTTCAAGCAGCTCGAGAAAACGTCGGGCGCCGTTGGCGTGGACCAACAACTCATGGCACTCAAGCAGAAAATGGGCATGCTTCCCGCTGGTGCTCCGCAGACGAGCCGGCAACTTGGCGCCGGTAAACGTTCCGAAGAAACGGTGTCGGCTGATATCGAGCCGGCGCATGGAGACGACTCGAAGTCGTGATCACTCCCGCCATTCGTCAGTTCCGGTTCGGTCCGGTGCTGACGGCTACGGTCCTGACCGTCCTTCTGCTGTGGCTGGGCGGGAAGATCTCGCAGGTACTGCTCCTGCTGTTCCTCGCGATTCTGATCTCGTTGTATCTGGGCGCGGTGGCCGATTTCATCTCGCGCCACATCAGGCTTCCGAGACAATGGGCATTCCTGGCCGCGCTGATCCTCACGATCGGCGGTCTGGTCGGGCTGTTCATGCTGCTCATCCCCCCGATGTTCGAGCAGACGCAGGCACTGATCAAAGTCCTGCCGGCAACGCTCGCGGGCTGGGAAGCCGCGCTCGATCGCATGGTGATCCGATTCCCCGCTTTGAGCGCGGTCTGGACGCCGGGCAACAACAGCATTCTCGCCGCGGTCACCGAGCGGGTCGCCGGATCGTTCGGCAACGTCCTCCCCAAGGTCATCGGATTGGTTCACGCCTTCATCAACATCTTCTCGGTGTTGATCATGTCGATCTACCTGGGGCTGCAGCCAGCGTTCTATCGCGAGTGGCTGATCGCTCTCTTTCCGCCCATCCACCGCGATCTGGTGCGCGATGTCCTCACGGATCTCGCGGACACGCTGCGCTCGTGGATTGTCGGCCAGCTCTTCGCCATGGCGGTGCTCGCAGTGTTCACCGCGGTTGGCCTGTGGTATCTGGACGTTCCCTACTGGCTCACCTTCTCGGTGTTCACGGGGGTCGTGGCGATCGTGCCGTTCTTCGGGACCCTTGTCTCGACGCTGGTGCCGGCGCTCTTCGTCCTTGGGGCACCGGATGGCGAGTGGCGCGCCTTCCTGGTGATCATCTGGGGCATCGTTGTCCATCTCGTTGAAGGCAACGTTATCGTGCCCCGCGTGATGGCGCACAAGGTGGACCTGCCGCCCGTGCTGACGATCATGTCAGTGCTCATTCTGGGCTCCATGCTGGGCCCCATGGGCCTCCTGGTGGCGGTACCGACGGTTGCGGTCCTCATGGTGGTCGTCCGTCGCATCCTGATCAGCCGTATCTACGAGGGACATGGCTTCCGGAAGACCGTACGCGACAACGCCATGGTGCTGCGCGTGCCGGTGCCCGACTCGGGGGTGCTGCTGCCAACGGCACACGCGGTGGATGTGCTGTCGGTGATCGAAGGACGCGCGCAACGCAAAACAGCCTAGATCAGGATGGCTGACTCGGAGCAGTTCGTAATCCTCGCGGAGGGGCAGTTCGGTCCCCTCTCGTCCAAGACCGCCAACTCGTGCATTCGCTACACACCGGACCGGGTGGTAGCCGTCATGGACTCGCGTTTTCGCGGACGCACGGTGCAGGATGTTCTCGGCTTCGGCGGCGCGATCCCAATCGTGGACAAGCTGGAGGATGGGCTTGCGCGCGGCGCCAATGCGCTGCTCATCGGCATTGCACCCACCGGCGGCCAACTGCCGGCCTCGTGGCGCGATGTCATTCGCCAGGCCATCGGGAGCGGGCTTCCGATCTGGAGCGGTCTGCACACGTTCATCTCCGACGACCCCGAGTTCGCTGCGCTCGCCAAGGCAAAAGGCGTCGCGATTCACGACCTGCGGAAGCCGCCGCACGATCTCCCCGTGGCGACCGGCAAGGTGCTCGACGTCAAGGCGACCGTGGTGCTTTCGGTGGGTACCGACTGCAACATCGGCAAGATGACAGCGATGCTGCAGGTACGGGACGGCCTGCGAAAGCGAAAGGCAAAAGTGGCATTTGCCGGCACGGGGCAGACCGGCATTCTCATCGAGGGGTGGGGCATCGCCGTTGATGCGGTCATCGCCGACTTCATCGCGGGTGCGTCGGAGCGGCTGGTGCTCGACGCCGCAAAGGATGCCGACATTGTGCTCGTCGAGGGCCAGGGATCGATCATTCATCCGGGTTACTCGGGAGTGACCTACGGTTTGATCCACGGCTCACTGCCGCATGCCATGGTAATGTGTGCGCAGCCGTCGCGCACGAGCATCAACAACAATCCGTGGGTGAAGATTCCTCCACTCCCGGAATTGATCGAGATGCACGAGCGGATTACGGCACCCCTTCGGCGGGCCCCAACGATTGCCGTGGCGTTGAATACGTACGACCTCGGTGATCAGGAAGCGCGTGATTCAATCGAGCGGACCGCCGATGAAACCGGACTGCCCACAACCGATCCGGTGCGATACGATCCGGCTCCGATCGTTGACGCGATCGAGAAATTCCACCGCGAGCGGGCGAGGTAAGCCCTCCCACTCGCGCAGTCGGCGAGCCGTAGACGCTGAGCGAGGCAGGCTGGCCGCACGAGGAGAGCCCGGACGGCGTTTGATGCCGCCCGGAATAGCG
>JBKJRV010000461.1:0-3814 GCA_046593115.1 Gemmatimonadaceae bacterium | reverse complement strand
CGTGCGCGATGCGTGGTCGCCTTGGTCACGGTCACTCTTCTGTCCACGTGCAAACCGGAGACGCTCCCTCCGCCCTCGGGTGAGTTCCTTTTGGCGGCGGGTGACTCCACGTTCTGGGTCACTGTCGGCGCGAACGGAGTGCAAGTCCGGAGTGCGCCACTCATGCTCGGGCATTTCGCCGGCCGCTTCTACGAGTTGTATGTCGCCGACAACGATCTCTCGTATCCCGATGCCGAGCTGGTGAGCCAGCGGCTGTACCGGCGTGACCTGGTGTCCGGCGACTCCACCGTCGTGTACGCCGACACCGCGGTGCCGGGAATCGCGACGCAGTATGCGTCCACCCATCCGGATGCGCAGCCGCTGACGCCCGACGCGGACGCCCCTGACAATCCCGCGCTCCACGCGAGCGCCGAGCTCGAGATTCTCGACACGCACGGCCCGTTCCTGTCGTTCGAATACCATCTCGATGTCGCGTCCGAAGGCGATGATCGCCATCTCACCAGCCGCGGCGTGGTGGACATGCGCAGCGCCCGCCAGGTGGGCGTGGCCGACATCTTCGATGACACAGCCGTCGTGAGAATCCACGCCCAGGCCGACAGCGCGTTTGCGGAGGCGCTCGACTCGGTGCTGGCGTCGAAAACCGCATCCGGGCGTCGGGCAGCTCGCACACTGTCGGATTTCGAGCTCGACCGGTGGAGCTTTGCGCTCGCCGAACACAATCGCGCGGCCGCGGTGCTCTTCCTGGCACCAGGCGTGGGCGAACGCGTGGGCGGCTTCGCACTGCCACTGCGCCCCATCGTGGGCGGACATCCCCAGTGGTGGCGCGGGATCCTGAAGGAGATGCCGCGCGCGTCATCGGATTCGTCCACCGACCGGTGGGACCGCCCGACGATGCAGGTGATCGCGCATTACGACAGCAGCTCGGACGCGCTCACCCTCGCCATCCGTGATACACAGCAGCGGGTATGGCGCAGCCGCAGGCTCACCGGTCCCGCGCATCGCATCTACTGGCTCGACAGCCTCGGCGCCGATCGCAAGGTGCGGGCGGGCTTGCAACGTGCGTTCGATGAATCGGTGCTGTACTCCGAGGATGCGCGAAGAGCCATGCGCGTGCCACGTCGCGCGGGCACCGCGCGGTTCGCCCACTCGTCCCGCCGATCCCGAACGCCAGGTATCACGCGCGTCCAGAACCGAACGCCTGTCATCACGACTGCTCAATACCGAACGCCTGTCACTACGACTGCCCAATACCGAACGCCATGAGCGAGACGAGACCATCGCGCGCCGTGTCCGAGAGTCAGCACGAGACTTCCGAGATCATGATGCCGCAGCACGCCAATAACCTCGGCCACGTCTTCGGCGGAGTCATTCTCTCGATGATGGACCGCTCGGCGGCCGTGGTCGCGATACGCCATGCGCGAACCGCCTGTGTCACCGCCTCCATTGATCGCGTCGATTTCCGCGAGCCGGTCAGGCTTGGCGACCTCGTGATCATGAAGTCGAGCGTCAACTTCGTTGGAAAGACGTCGATGGAAATTGGCGTGCGCGTCGAATCGGAGGAGATCACGACCGGGAAGCGGCGGCATACCAACTCGTGCTATCTCACGTTCGTCGCCGTCGACGCGGGTGGGCGGCCGGTGCCGATTCCGGCACTCCGCACCGAGACTCCCGATCAGGAGCGGCGCCAGGCTGCCGCGCAGGAGCGCCGGCGACGCCGACTCGAGGAGCGGACGGCCGAGCACAAGCGGTGAGCCGGGCACTACAATTCGCGTTGGCGCGGCCCTAATCTACGTCAGATGAAAAGCTTCACCGTTGAATCCGCGAACCGCGCGCTACCGCTCGTCCGTCGCATTGTCGACGACATTGTGAAGGGGTACGCGGCATGGCAGGAAAAGGTGCGCGCCCTGGAAGTGCTTGCCGGCGACGCCCGGGCCGATGCCGTGTCGGCCGAGCGCACGGCACTGGAGCGCGAAGCAGCGGGTCTTGCTGCAGACGTGCAGAGTTTTCTGGACGAGCTCACGCAGATTGGCGTGGAGTTCAAGGGGTTCGACGTTGGACTCGTGGATTTTCCGTGCGAGATGAGCGGTCGGACGGTTTTCCTGTGCTGGCGGCTCGGTGAGACGTCGGTGTCGTTCTGGCACGAGACCGACGCGGGGTTCGCGGGTCGCCAGCCACTTTCGCCTCTCGCGGTCGCATGAGCCGGAAATCTAAGAAGGAATTCAGCGGGCCTGATGGCACCACGTGGCTCGTGGAGGCGACGTCGCCGGGTGCGAGCAACGCCATGATCCTGTTTCGCCATCCCGACGGGCGCCAATCCGGTTTGGACCGGTACAACTGGTTTCTGTCGAGCGGCCCCGAGGCGCGCAGCGTCACCGCTCGGCTGGTTTCGGCTGATGTGCTCGAGCGCATCAGCGAAGAGGCGCTCGAGCGGCTGTTCCGTCGCTCAATGCCGGTGACCACTGTCAATCCGCCGCCGGTTCTCCTTCCAGCAGATTAGTGCGCGCGGAGCAGTAACGCTTCACCATGCCGACGCCCCTGTCATCCCGCATGAGCGAAGCGAGTGTCGGGATCTACCGTACCGTTCCGGTAGCCAGCTAATGGGCAGGGACATCAGTTGCGGCGGCGAGAATCACCCCGCGGCAGCGGCATTTCCCTGATCGGCAGCCGCTGAGTCTTCCGCGTTGGGGAAGGGGATGTCGATTTCCATCCCGTCGCGCGCGAGGACGATGTTGTCGAACACCTCTCGCGCTTCACGAGCCAACTGACCCGGATCGTGCGAGTAGCGGGCTGAGAAGTGTGTGAGGGCGAGTGCGCGAACGCCTGCGCGCTGAGCGACACCGGCCGCTTCCCGAGCTGTGGAATGTCCGGTCTCCAGGGCCCGTGCGGCTTCCTCATCCGCGAACGTCGCTTCGTGCACCAGGATGTCCGCGCCTCGCGACATCTCGACCGTCGCATCGCACGGCCGAGTGTCGCCGGTGACGACGATGCGTCGTCCTGGTCGCGCGGCGCCGACGAGCGCCGAAGGCTGGATGATGCGTCCGTCGGGCAGCGTGACGGGAAGTCCCCGGTGGATCTGCCCCCACATGGGTCCTTCCGGAATGCCCATTGCGCGCGCGGCGTCGGGATCGAATCGGCCTCGGCGATCGTCTTCCACGAGCGCGAATCCGAGTGATGGCGGGCCACGGTGGTCCACCGCAAAAGGGATGATCGCGTATTCCTTGCGACGGATTTCCTTGCCTGGATCGAGCTCGGTGATTTCCGTGGGGAAGCCGAGTCGCTCGATCCCAAATCCTTCGGCGCGACGCAGGACTTTGGCGCCACCGGCCGGGCCCCAGAGGCGGAGCGGTTCGGTGCGTCCCTGGAGCGACATCGTCCGCATCAGCCCGACAACGCCCAGGACGTGGTCGGCGTGGAAGTGCGAAAAGAAAATGTCCTCGAGCGCGAAGGAGATGCCGTAGCGCATCATCTGCCGCTGGGTGCCCTCGCCGCAATCGAACATCAGCGTTTCGCCTTCCCGCACGAGGGCGAGCGACGAGACGTTGCGCTCCACTGTGGGCCGGGAGGCTGAAGTTCCGAGGAAACGGATCGCGAGCGACATGCGGAGAATATAGAGTCGCCGCTGCCCTCGTGAATCAGGATGCGTGCGGAAACGGACCAGTGCCGGCCCGCAGGCGTTACCCGCAAAGGTCCGCAAGTTGCATTTGTTTCCGTGCGACCGCGTGATCAGCCGGGCGTTACGCCTCTCGTGTGTTCACGCGCGCCTCCGGGATGGACCAAACAAATATGGGAGGAAGCAGCATGTCGAGCAGCAACA
>JBKJRV010000387.1:0-2978 GCA_046593115.1 Gemmatimonadaceae bacterium | reverse complement strand
GTCGAACCAGATACAGGTACTCGTTCGCCCACCACTCGGAAACGGATTGGGGAAATTCTGATAGAGCAGCGTCAGCAACGGCCTGCTGGTTGACGTGCTCACGAATGACCCCATGCTGTTCACGCGCGTGGTGTCACCATTCTGGAGGCGCGCGGTGACCGCCCACCGGTAAGACGTGTTCGCGTCGAGCTCGAAGGGCGGCGTATACACCGTGTCGACAAGACCCTGAATAAGCGTAGCCGTGCGCGTGGCCACGTTGATGATATAAATGTCGTAGGTCCACGGACCTGGTGGACTCACCACCTCGATGCTCCGCCAGATGAATCGGGGACGACGGGTATTCAACGTGGACCCATTGGGCGAGTTCGGCGAAAGGAGCGCGAGAAAGGCAATGGTCGTGTGGGGGCCGGAAATAGCCGAAAACGTCTCCGTGCCCGTCGGTCCGAGCGCACTCGCACGAAAGTAGAACGTCGTTCGCTCAGGCAAGGGATCGAGAACGGTCAACGCCCCATTGTTGCCCGGAATCACGGTGTCAATGAGGAATACGCCGAAATCCGCTCGCGTCGAGACCATGAGGCGCAGTGACACGGGTTGGTCCGCCGTGGAGAAACCACTGGTCGCGATGCCAAAAGTGGGCGTTGCCGTGCGCAGCGAATCCCCTCGCGGGGCGACCAGGGTCACCACCCCCGCGCGCCCGGTACCGCCATCCCTCCGCGTGGGCAGCGGAGCACCGTCATCCGCGTGAGCGGGAAACCTCGACGTGCGGTGCAGCTCGTGTTCATCCGCGCCCGCCGCTGCCGTCGCGAGCAGCATTCCGGCCATGACGAAGATGTCACGCGTCCGCCTCACGCGGGCGCCGCCATTGCCTCCGCATCCTCGGCGCGGCCGGCAATCGCCTCCTCGATAGCGTTGCCGCGCATCCGAACGCCCACCAGCGACGAAACGCCGGGCTCCTGCATCGTCACCCCGTAGACCGCGTCAGCCGCCTCAGTAGTGGTTCGCGGGTTGTGCGTGATGACGATGAACTGCGTTCGCGCCTTGAATTGGTTGAGCATCCGCACGAATCGACCGATGTTGGCGTCATCGAGCGGCGCATCGACTTCGTCGAGCAGGCAGAATGGACTGGGCTTGGTGAGAAACAGGCCGAAGAGGAGCGAGAGGGCCACCAGGGCTCTCTCCCCGCTGGATAACAGGTGAATGCGCTGCGTGCGCTTTCCGCGGGGCGACGCGTGAATCTCGATATCGCAATCGAGGGGTGTGTCCGGATTCTCCAGGCGAAGGTCGCACTCACCGCCGCCGAACAGCGTCATGAAGATTTGCCGGAAATTCTCCCGCACTGCGGCGAAGGTGGTGAGGAACAGATCGCGAGCACTGGCGTCGATCTCGCGAATAGCCTGGGTGAGCGAATGCTTCGCCGAGGCCAGGTCGTCCCGCTGGCCTTCGAGAAATTCCAGGCGCTTCTGTGATTCCTCGTGTTCCTCGATCGCGAGCACGTTCACCGGACCAAGGGCGTCGAGTTGCGCGCGCAGTGTTTCTACCTCCGCGCGCAGCGGCTCATCTTCGAGGTCCACCGGCTCCGCGCCTGCGAGCAGATCTTCGAGCGGACGCTTCCACTCGGCCTCGAGACGTTCGCGAATCGCACTGCGCCGCCCCGACAAGTCGCTGAATCGCAGTTCCGCATGGTGTAGCTGGTCCGCCGTCGCCGCCGCTCGTCGCCGAGCATCATCCAGTGCGTGCTCAGCCGTGTCGAGCTGCGCGTCCGATGCACGCACGGCGGCCTCCGACGCCGCTAACCGGGCTTCGGCGTCGCGTAACGTTCCCTCACGCGCTTCGAGATCGAGCTGCCACCCTGACATCTGCGAGTTCAGCACACCGTCCGCCTGGGACAGATCACTCAACTCGGCTTGCAACGCTGCGAGCCGGGCGCCCGCTGACCGCTCCTCATCGACGAGCCGCCGATCACGATCCATCGCGACCTGGAGCCGCGCGTCGGATTGTGCCTGCTCGATCTGCCTGTTCGTACGGCGCTCACGTGCCTCGTCCTGAGCGCCCGTCGCCCGCGTGACCGTCGACTGCGCATGGGCAATCGACGCGTCGCGTTCGGCAAGCTCGCCGGCGAGCGCGTGTACCTGCTCGTCCTGACGTCGCATATCCGACGACAGCGCCTCGACGCGCACGCGCATGCGCTCCAGCGTCGCCGTGGCCTCCTCGAGCTCACGAGCCGAGCGCAGGCGTTGCCGATTCAGTTCCTCGCGGCGTTCTCCGATCTGTCGCACGGCCTGCTGCTCGGCGGCAAGCACGTCGGATGCGAGCGCACTCTGCCGTTCCGCGGCATTCAGCGCCCGGTGCGCCGTCTCGGCAGCCGTGGAGGCGGCAACCCGCCGTGCTTCGTTGGACGAGAGCTCCGCGCGCAACACATAGAGCTCGGCACGCCGTCTCAGCGGTCCCGGGCCGGCAATAGTGCCTGGCAGCCAAATGGCGCCATGCGCATCCGTGAATGCCGCCCCACCCGCCATCGGCTCAACGCCGCCGAGGAGCGCGCGCACCCACACACTCCCCGCTCCCGCCGCGTCAACGGCGGCGGACAGGCCGGGCGTGTCGTCATCGTGCCGGTGGCGAACACCATCCATCGGCAGCAGGAGCAGCGGACCCGGGTTCACTTCGGCGTGCCAGCGACGAATGTCGGTCGCCGCCGACGCATCGCGAACGACGATGGCGTGCACGCTCGCGCCGAGGTATCGCTCCACCTGCATGGCGGCACTGGTATCTGCCGTAATGAAATCGCTCAGCGGTCCCAATACGGCGCCCTCGCCAAACCGATCGCGCTCGCGCATCAGGCGGGCGGCGGCAGGCGCCAGACCCACACGCTCGCGTTCCAGTGCTTCGAGCGCATGAACCTTCGCTGCCAGCGTGGCAAGCGCTTCATCAGCCCGAAAGAGCTCTGCCCGCGCAAGCGCCTCGCCCTCGCGGGCGTCGCG
>JBKJRV010000344.1:0-7558 GCA_046593115.1 Gemmatimonadaceae bacterium | reverse complement strand
CTCGAGCACGCGGCCGGTGCGGCGAACCTCGTCGCTCTCCTTGAGCTGGAGATAGTCGCCGAGGATGACGGCGCCGATGTTGTCCTCTTCGAGATTCAGCGCAAGGCCCGTGATGGCGTTGCCGGTTTCAGAGGAGGTCACCTCGAGCATTTCGCCCGCCATCGCCTTGCGGAGGCCGTAGATACGGGCGACGCCGTCTTTCACCTCGAGGACAGTGCCTACTTCCTCGACATCGAGCTCGTGGAGGTCCGCTGCTTCGATTTCGCGCAGCAGGATGTCCTTGATTTCACCGGGACGGAGCGTGGTTTCGGTAGCCATAACGGAGAAAATGGGGGACCGGCGCGCGAAGGGAAGAGCTTGTGAAAAATATCACAAGCGGCGGCCCCAAGCAAGACGTCTTTGTTACCTGCGCAATACTTCAGTTTGAAGTATCGGGTGGCCTGGAGATCCAGCGAATTATTCAGCCGTTGACGCAGGCCGAGCCATCGGCGTAGCCGGAATTTGAGATCGTGGTGCTGCCGCTGGCGCGGCTCAGCAAGAGCACCTGATTGTTCACCGTGAAGGTGCTCTTCACCGAATCCTGAAAGGTCGAGACCAGCTCTCCGGTTGGCTCACGAAGGTCGTAGTCAGTTTGCTGGTTGGCAGCGCGCAGAAAACAAGCTCCCCCGACACCACCCGTTCCTGGCGACTGATGAACCCCACGGTTGCGATCACGGCGGGCAGTGGTTTGTCACCCACGAGTATTACTTCGTAGCTGCCGGTGAGGCCGGATGCGGAAGGCGGGCTGGTGCCGTTGCAGCTGACAAGTGCCAGGTTGGCAACGACAGCCAGAACTTGTGTCAAGCCTCGTCAGCTGCGGCTTCGTGTCCGACCCTTGCTGAACCGGGCGATGAGATCGATGGTCCGCAGTCGCGCGAGCGAGGTTGGGCGAGTCCCGACGACTCGTTGCGCGGTCGTCGACAGGTGCGATGCCGAAGCGAAGCCGAGGATTCTGGCGACATCACGAGTGTCGTAGCCGGGGTTCTTTGCGAGCTCCGCCGCTGAAATCAGTCGGACGAGGTCGATCACGCGTTTGAGATTCGGCGCGGATGCTGACGAAAAGGTGCGACTGAGATGCTCGCGCGTCACGCCAATGGAATCCGCCAACCCCGCAGTCCGCACCGGCCGGCCGGCATGGGCCACGATGTAGCGCCACGCGTCGCGCTGCATGGGACTCTCAAGGTTCAGGGCTTCGGGCGGTTGTTGGAGCGCCAGCGCAAAACGCAGGGAATAGAAATGCGGGACCAGCAGGTCGCGAAGCGCCGAATCATCGATGCCATCGATGAGGATGTCCGCGAACTCCAGGGTGGCGCAGCGAGCGAGGATGGGCCCGTCGCCCAATCGGAGCGGGAGCATCGCCACGAACGGGACGCTCGGAAACTCGCGAGCGAGTGCCGACACGTGCCACGTTTCATCCGTCAGGGCCCCAAAGTCTACCAGGGCCGCGTCGATCAGCGAGAGACGGAACGACTCGGCGAACTCTTGCGAAGTGCGAGCGAGGATCAGTCGGGTGCGGCGGCGCGGGAAGGCGTCGCGTACGAGCGAGCGAACGCGCTCACGCTGTGTAAAAACCAGAACAGAGGGAATTGCGGAGGCGACGAGATCCGGCGGCGTCACATCGTGCTCGCTGGATCTGCGACCATGGCATTGGCTCGCCGGAGCACTTCGCGAGCGTTGGCGTAGGAGACCGCGGCCAGGGCGCCGTCGAAGGGCACCCATTGGCATTCGGTAATTCCTTCCGCCTTCTGTGGCGACGTGCGTTCGCTGTACGTCTCCATGAGGTAGAAGTGACAGACCTTGTGAATGAGCCTGCCGCGGAACCGGAAGTACCAGTCTATGGTATCGATGTGACCGCGCAGCATTGGCTGCTCGACGCCCGTCTCCTCCATCACTTCGCGGACGGCTGCCTGGTCCGGCGGCTCACCCTTTTCCAGATGGCCTTTCGGAAAGCCGAGATTGCCATAGCTGTCCCGGATCAGGAGAAAGAGCGGTTGTCCATCGTGCGTGCGGTACACGATGCCTCCGGCCGACACCTCCTGCTTCGCCCGTGCACGACTCACGTGAGGGCCGATTCATCATCGAGCGACGGACGACCCTCAATGAACTGCCGGACGATGGGGTCACGCGTGTTCTGGATCTCCTCAACGGTTCCGACGCGGCGCACGCGTCCCTCGAAGAGCATGGCGATGCGCGTGCCGATCGCATACGCGCTGCGCATGTCGTGCGTGATCACGATGCTGGTGACGCCGAGCTGCTTCTGCATCCGGATCATGAGTTGATCGATGACGGCACTCGTGACCGGATCGAGACCGGTCGTGGGTTCGTCATAGAGGATGTACTTGGGTCTGAGCGCGATGGCGCGGGCAATGCCGACGCGCTTCCGCATACCACCCGATAATTCGGCGGGATAGCGGTCCGCGGCATCGGGCAGGTCCACGAGGTCGAGCGCTTCGTGCACGCGAACGGCGATCTCGCGGTCGTTGAGCTCACCCTGCTTGCGCAGGCCCATGGCGACATTTTCGCCGATGGGCATGGAGTCGAACAGGGCGGCAAACTGGAAGACGTAGCCAATGCGCGCGCGCAGTCGATAGAGCTCACTGCGCTTGAGCGTCGGCACGTTGTGGTCGTCCACCAGCACGCTTCCCGAGTCGGGCTCCAGCAACCCCACGATGTGCTTGATTGCGACCGACTTGCCGGTTCCCGAGTAACCAATGATGACCATGGTCTCCCCTTCGACGATGTCGAGGGTGAAACCGTTCAACACGCGCTTCGTGCCGAAAGCCTTGTGGACGTCAACGAGTCTGATCATGGGCTCACAAATGTGGTGCCGTGAGCCAAATGACGCCAGTTGGTCGCGTTACGGTCCGCGTGGGGGTGACAGCGAACTGAGATGGTCAGTCGGTGCTCGCGGTGGGCGCCATGCACCAAGCCCCGTCGAGTGCGACCTCGGCGGGGCTTGGTCCTGACAGAAAACAGTTACGCTGCGAAGCTGCCCAGTGCCCGGCCGACTTCGCCTTCGCGAAGGCGCTTGAGGGCGCGATCGCGGAGCTGGCGAACGCGTTCACGAGTGACGCCCAGCATGGAGCCGATCTCTTCGAGGGTGTGCTCACGTCCGCCCTCGAGCCCGAAGTACAGGCGCAGCACCTTGGCATCACGGGCCGGCAGCGTGCCGAGGGCTTCTTCGATCTCATCGGTAAGGAAGCGGTTCATCGCCTCTTCCTCGGTGTCCGGCATCTCATCGGCCACGAAGCGCTCGATCAGCGAGCGATCGCCCTCGGGATCCATGGGCGCGTCGAGCCGGACATCGCCCGTGTTGAGTGCCGCAAGCGACTGCACGACTTCAACGGACAGCCCGGTGAGCTGCGACAGCTCCTCGGGCGTCGGTTCGCGATTGAGCTTTTGCCGAAGGATTTCCGACGCCTTGATGATGCGCGACAGATCAGCGGTGCGGTTGAGCGGAACGCGTACGGTGCGACCCTGACGCGCGAGGGCCGAGAGAATAGCCTGACGAATCCACCACACTGCGTACGAAATGAATTTGACGCCCTGGTCGGGATCGAATTTGCGAGCGGCGGTGAGCAACCCGACGTTGCCTTCACCGATGAGATCGATGAGGGGCAGCCCTCGGTTCTGATACTTCTTCGCGACGGAGATGACGAAACGCAGGTTGCGGCGAACGAGCTCCTGAAGCGCGTCCGGATCGCCAGCGCGAATTTTCCGAGCGACTTCAATTTCCTCAGTCCCCTTGAGCAGCGGATAGGTGCTGACCTCGTAGAGATACTGGTCAAGGATATCGCGCTCCGGCTCACTGGGAGCTATGCCCGCGGGTGCGGCCCGTCGGCGGCGGCGCTTTACTTCGGCCATGGTGGTGCCTCGAAGGTGCTTGTGAAACTACGTTTATCGAAAAACGTCGTGGGACGTCCGTCGCAGGAACGGATGTTCAGACGTCACTGGTCGACTTCGGTGGAAACAGGAATGAAAAACCGCTGCAAAATATCGGCCTGCCCGATTAGTGCAAGTGTGCAATTTCTTGACCTCATCCATACCCACCGATATACTTCGCGGTTCCTGGCGAATATTTGACCAGGGGAAACAGGGGGCGTAGCTCAGTTGGGAGAGCGCTTGAATGGCATTCAAGAGGTCAGGGGTTCGATTCCCCTCGCCTCCATCGCCCAGGGCGGTGGGGCAGTGCAAAAGTGCGTGATTCACGATTCTGCGCGGGGCTTCATACCGATCAACGATTGACTCCGCTATGGGGTTCCCGGCACGGTTCGCCCGTGGTCGCGAATGCAGAATGAACTGACATTTCTTGCCGCAGAACGAGGGTGAACAGTTGGTGCCGCGAGTCGCGGCGATACCGTCCCTTGCGGCGGGCAGGAATACAATGCGGGCGTTTGTCCGCTTCGGGCGGTTAGCTCAGTTGGTTAGAGCGCCACGTTGACATCGTGGAGGTCACAAGTTCGAGTCTTGTACCGCTCATTGTCTGACCCCACGCGTCGCGTGGGGTTTTTTGTTTTTCGGGGGGGCGCACCATTTGCCATACCGGGAACGGCATGAGGCCCGGACCAATTTGAATAGTGCGCAGCGAGCTCAACAGGCGACCGGGGACGGCTTGACGGGAACGCCGCCCTCCGCTGCAGGCGCACCTCTGCGTCCGAGCGCCTTCAACCCCAGGCAGGTGCGCCCAATGCTCTGGCGCTTGCCGCTCGTGATCTTTCTGCTCTTTGGGATCGTCACGCTCACGTACGTGGACAGAGTCCTGCGCCGCGAGTACCGGAAGGACGCGTCAACCCAGGCGGTCCAGACCGACGCCCTCCTTGAAAGCTTCATGGCGTTGCGCCTGTCGGAGCTCGCAAGTCTCAGGGCGCTGATACTCTCCGCCGAAAGCCCCCGGGAACAGCACGAGCGGTTTGAATCGCTGGCGCGCGAGATGGTTTCCTCGGCCCCGGACATGTTCGCCATTTATGTTCTGGATCGCAGAGGCGTCGTGACCGAGCGGCATGCACGGTCGACCCTCCAGGTAGCCGAACCGTTCGAGAATCATCTCAGGGTCGCTGATCGCGCCCAGGCACTCTTTGGGGCGGCGCGTTCTCGACGGGCCACGTTCACCGGCACGATTCGCCTGGCTAACGGCGCCTCCGGAATTATCGCGTACCTGCCAATTCTGAGGGATTCGGCCGTCACGGGATTCGTTGCTGGGGCGATGGCGTATCAACCGCTGTTCGAGGATGCGCTGGCCGGTCAGCTTCAGGGCCAGTTCGCCTACCGTATCGTCGACGATGGCGGCACCACCATCGCCATCTCGGAGAATTTTCCGGATCGCCCTGCACGCCTGGTGCGCCGGGAGATCGCGGTCCCTCAGCAGGTGCTGTGGCAACTGGATGTGGCCATTCCACCATTTCAACCGCGGATACCGCGACTCGGCAATCTGGTGGTTGGTCCCCTGCTCCTGCTGCTCGTCCTCTTCATGGTGATGCGGGAAGAGGCCCGCGCGCGTCGTTTCGGCGAGCACACGCTCGATCTCGAGCTCATGTCGGCAAACCTGTTGACCGCCAACCTGCGACTGGAAGAGCGCGCCCATCAGATTGCCGAAGCGAATGCGGCCAAGAGCCGCTTTCTGGCGAACGTGTCGCACGAGCTGCGGACACCGATCAACGCCATCGTCGGATACAACTCGCTGGCGCTCGAGCACGTGTATGGCGATATCCCGGAGCCGCTCGAGAAGGCGCACCTCCGCATTCGGGCTGCGTCCGATCACCTGCTCAAGCTCGTGGACGACGTGCTCGACCTGTCGAAAATCGAGGTGGGACGTCTGGCTCTGGATCTCGAGCCCGTGGATCTTCGCGGACTGATCGACGGGATTGGGACCGTGGTGGGACCCATCGCCCAGTCCAAGGATCTTCGCATCAACTATTCGGTGGATCCCGATCTCCCGCGCATCACGAGCGATCCGAGCCGGCTCCGTCAGATCCTCCTGAATCTGATGTCGAACTCGATCAAGTTCAGTGACCATGGCAGCGTGGAGGTGTCTGCGCGGCGCTCACCTCGCGATCCCGATCGCTCGGTGTGGATCGCGGTGAGCGATACGGGTATTGGCATCGCCCAATCAGATCAGGATCGGATTTTCGAGGAGTTCGAGCAGGTTCGTCCCAGCGGCCGAGGCGATTCCATTCAGCGCGGGACGGGCCTGGGGCTCGCCATTTCGCGTAAGCTGGCGCGGCTGCTGGGCGGCGAGCTGCGCGTGCAAAGCGAGCTGGGTCGCGGGGCGACGTTCACGCTCAGGCTACCGATCAATGCGCCAGTCAGCGCTGAGGCGGTGGTGGCCGGGAGTTCCGAGACGACACCGATCCTGCCCCATGTTGCCATGGCTGTCTCGAACGGTGTGGAGGCCGTGGCGTCACATGCGTCACCGGCGGAAGTCGCGGGTGCCGATGCCGATCTGGCGTCGCGCGGAGTGGACGACGCGCGGGGTTGACCCTCTGCCTGCCGATGGGTAACTTTTCCGGCCTGCGATGAATTGCGTCAAACGACGCGAAGTAATCGCCGGACGTCGTGCGCAGGCGCCCGTAGCTCAATTGGATAGAGCATCTGACTACGGATCAGAAGGTTGGGAGTTCGAGTCTCTCCGGGCGCGTCGCGTTGCTGATAGGAGTACGACGGGGCGTAGCGTAGCCCGGTAGCGCGCCTGCTTCGGGAGCAGGAGGTCGCTGGTTCAAATCCAGTCGCCCCGACTGAACAGATGGGTGGTCTCATGGGCTCGTACGAGCCCATTCGTATTTGCGCGAGTAGCTCAGCTGGATAGAGCGTCGGCCTCCGGAGCCGAAGGTCGTGGGTTCGAATCCCGCCTCGCGCGCTCGCTGGCCGCCCCGACGCGATCATGCGGCAGCGGGCGCGACTGGTCCACGGATTGCCCTGTACGAGGGTATCCGGCCACGCGCCGCAGGTCCCCTCAGACTTCTCCATGGCCAAGCAGCTCTACTGGCATCGGCTCGTTCCCGGTTTGTTGGCATTCGCGCTGATCACGGCGACGGCATTGTCGATTCTCATCTTCGGCCGCGTCGGCGCGCTCCATGGGAAGACCACGCGCCTGTATATCGCGACGAGCGCCGCCCGCGGCATCACGTCGGGCAGTGATGTCTGGATCGAGGGGCAACGCGTGGGAATGGTCAAAGGGGTGAAATTCCAGTCTGCGACGGTCGACACATCGCGACGGCTTGTGATCGTCACCGAAATTCTGGCCAAGTATCTCCCCCAGCTGCGCGCGGATTCCTACGCGCAGGTCAGGTCGGCTGGCTCGCTGATCGGCGCGCCGGTTATCTACCTGACCAGTGGCTCGCCGGGTGCGGCCGCCGTCCATGCAAAGGACACCATCCAGGCACGGCCGCAGGGCGATTTCGAAGGGGTCTCGTCGCAGCTGGGCTTCGCATCGCGCCATTTCCCGGCGATCATCGCGAACGTGAAAGCACTGCGCGCGGAAATGGGCAGCGTCCGCGGCACCTTTGGCGCGGCGCTGTCCGAT
>JBKJRV010000169.1:0-17473 GCA_046593115.1 Gemmatimonadaceae bacterium | reverse complement strand
GGTTGAACGTGCGACGCTCCGAGCTGCGCACCGATCCCCGGCCGCTCGATGCCGAATGTCCGTGCAGCACGTGCCAGCGCTTCTCGCGCGCGTACATTCGGCACCTGGTGACGTCGGATGAGATCCTCGGAATGCGCCTTCTGTCGCTGCACAATGTACATTTCCTCGTCGATTTAATGGGTCGCGCGCGGGCTGCCATCCGCGACAACACGTTCGACCGCTGGAGCGCCGAATGGCTCGCGCGCTATCACTCCAAACCCGAAGCTGCTCCATGACTCTTCCACTTGCTGCTGCACTCATGTCGGGCACGGCCGAGGGCGCAAATCCCCTGATGCCCTTTCTCTTTCAAATCGCGGCGATCTTCGGGATTTTCTACTTCGTGATGATCCGGCCGCAGCAGAGGCAGCGGCAGGATCACGAGAAGCGGATCAAGGAGATTCGCAAGGGCGATGAAGTCGTCGCCGCCGGCGGCATCATTGGCGAGATCATCCATATCAAGGAAAGCAGCAAGGATGGCGCGCCGGTACGAACCCTCGAGGATCGCGTAACGATCAAGAGCGGCGAATCGCGCATTGTCGTCGAGCGTCGCGCGATCACGAAGGTGCTTACCGAACCCGCACCCGTTGTCCAGACGTCCTGACGGTGACCGTGCTCGACATTCACGTCCTCGGCTCACCCGTCCTTCGACAACCCACGGTGCCGGTTGTCGGAGACACTGGCAAGCTGCAATCGCTCATCGACGACATGTTTGCCACGATGTACGCGGCGAGGGGTATAGGCCTCGCGGCGCCGCAGGTCGGCCGGCGCGAGCGCGTGGTGGTCATCGACATCGAGCGGAATCCCATTGTGCTGATCAATCCGGAGCTCGTCTCGTCGGAGGGCAGCGACCGTGGCGAGGAGGGCTGTCTCAGCATGCCGGAGATCTATGGCGACGTGGAACGCAAATCCAGCGTCGCGGTCAAGGCGCTCGATCGTGCGGGACAGCCGTTCGAGATCAGTGCGACGGAGCTGCTCGCCCGGTGCCTGCAGCACGAGATGGATCACCTGCATGGCACCATGTTCATCGACCACCTCAGCTTTCTGAAACGGCGTGCCGCGCTCTCGAAATGGGAGAAGGAGCGCGAGAAGTATCCCAACGCCATCCGGAAGCTCAGCGCGGAGGAGATTGCGTCGCATCACCGAACTGACGGAGAGCTCTGATGCGAGTCCTCTTCTGGGGGACACCCGAGTTTGCGACGCCGCCACTGCATGCCCTGCTTGGTGAAGGATTCGAGGTGACAGGGGTCGTAACGCAGCCCGACCGCCCCAGGGGCCGATCGCGCTCGACCGTGACGGCGTCGCCGGTGAAGAAAATCGCGTTGCGGGAAAAGCTTCCGCTCTTTCAGCCGGAGAAGCTCCACGATCCCGAGTTTCTGGAGCTCATGCAACTGATGGCCCCCGACATTTCGGTGGTGGTGGCATACGGGAAAATCCTTCCGACGGAACTGATCGACCTGCCACGGATGGGGACGTTGAACATCCATGCGTCGCTGCTGCCGGTGCTGCGTGGTGCCGCCCCCATTCAGGCAGCCATTCGCGAAGGGCATCGGGAATCGGGGGTAACCATCATGCGGATGGTGCAGAAGCTCGACGCCGGACCGGTGATCGCCGAGCGTCGCACGCCGGTTCTCGAGGACGAGACCTTTGGCGAGTTGCGGCTGCGGCTGTCGGAGCTGGGCGCGGGTGCCATCATCGAGGCGCTGGCGTTGCTCGAAGCGCAGGTCGCAACGGAGCGTCCGCAGGACGACAGCCTCGCCACGTACGCGCCGAAGATCGATCGTGAGGCGACGCGCATCGACTGGAGCGCGGAGGCGGTCATCGTGTGCCGAGGCATTCGCGCCTATGATCCCGAACCGGGGGCGTTTACAACGCTGCAGGGAAAGGTGGTGAAGCTCTTCGGTGCCCGGGTCGCTGGTGCGGGGTGCGCGGCACCTGGCGAGGTGTTGGACATCGATAAGGCGGGCATGCTGGTCTCGTGTGGTCGCGGCTCGGTCCGCGTACTCGATGCCCAGCTCGAGGGGAAGAAACGGCTGTCGGTCGAAGAGTGGTCGCGGGGCCGCGGGGTCGCGGTTGGCTCCCGGTTCGGCACATGAGGAGCGCGCGCTCGGCGGCGGGCTGCGCACGGCGGGTCGGAGCGTGACGTGCATCCTCGCGGTCACGGGGGCCAAGGGAGGCACCGGCAAGACGACGACGGCCGTCAACATTGCGGCAGCCTTTGCGGGACTTGGATATCGGGTGGAGATCCGCGATCTCGACCCGCAGGCGTCCGCGACGCGCTCGCTGGGACAGCCGCCAGAGTCTGATCCGGCCCGTGCGAAGCCATTGCCGCTGCGCCATGCGCTCCTGCCGTCGGGGATGTTGCTGCTCCGCCCCGCGGGACGGTCGCTTATCCAGGTGGAGCAGGGGAAGCAGACGGCCGCGGAGTTCGTGACGCCGCATTGGGGGTGGAACGCGGACCTTCTGGTGCTCGATTGTCCGCCTGCGCTGGGAGCGCTCACGATGACGGCGCTTGGGGTCGCCGACGTGGCCCTCGTGCCACTCGAGGCGACCCCGCTCGCGTTTCACGGACTGACCGATCTCCGTGAGGCGTTGACCGAGGTGCCGAGGAAGGCGAAGCTGCGCGCGGTGCTCACGCGGGTGCAGCGGCGGCGATTGCTCACGACTGAAATGCGCGAGCGGATCGAGGAGACGTTTCCGGGTGTCCTGGCTCAAGCCGAGATTCCGGAGGATGTGCGTGCTGCGGAAGCGCCGGGCGAAGAGCTGCCGGTGATGTTGTTTGCGCCGCACTCGGCCGCGAGTTTGGCTTATGCGGCGCTGGCGAAGGAGATGAGGAAGGTGCTCAGGTTGTGATCGCAGGTCCTTATCGGTAGAAGCGGAACTGAGGGTGACCGGATTCAACGGATTGTTGAACGACATTTCAACGGATTCTTCGTCGTGCTGCAAGGCTCATCCTCGCGCGGCTTGGATGATGGAGGGAAGTGCCACACATGGGATCGTTGACCCATGCGTCAGAGACTGATAGAAGAGAAGCTCACTCAGTCAGTGATCGGGGCCTTTTTCGAGGTGTATAACACCCTTGGATTTGGATTCCTCGAGCAGGTGTATGTGCAGTCGCTCTCGCGTGAGCTCCTGCAGCGCGGGCATAGCGTCGCGCACGAGGTGCAAGTGCCGGTAAACTACAAGGGAGAAGTTGTCGCGTTTCAGCGGATCGATCTGATCGTGAACGACAAGCTGGTGGTGGAAACGAAATCGACCTATGAACTCCACCGGGCCGCCCCACGTCAGCTGTTCAACTACCTTCGATCAACGGGACTCGATGTCGGGCTCCTGCTTCATTTCGGCCCCAGTGCGAAGTTCCACCGATTGATCTCTCGCCCCACACGGGATAATCCGATGAATCCGGACGCTCCGTTGAATCCGGTCACCCGCAGTCCGATTCTGTCAAAGATGCCCCGGGAGCAACCCACCCCATGAGCGACACTTCGCCAGCGCAATGAGCTCCAACCTCGCGGACGCCATACGCCGGTCTGTCACCGGTCCAATGTGGCACGGCTCCCCCCTCGAGGAGATCCTCAGCGGCGTCGACCACGAGCGAGCGGCTGCCCGTCCCATCGCAAATGCCCACAGCATCTGGGAAGTGGTCCTCCACATCGCGGTATGGACCGATGTCGCCCGTCGCAGGGTACAGGGAGAGGACGTCATCCCGACGGATGCCGAGGATTGGCCGGCGCCGTCAGAACTGAATGCAGGGACATGGGCTCGCGACCAACAGCGGATCGCGTCGTCGCATGAGGCGCTGGCGAAAGTGGTGTCGGACCTTCCACCAGCCCGATTGGCCGCCCAGGTTGCAGGGCATGACTACACGGTACGCGTCCTGCTGCACGGCGTCATCGAGCACGATTGCTATCACGGCGGACAAATCGCACTCTTGAAGAAGGCGCAGCGATGAGGAGCAATTCATGAGGATCGGCGTTAAGCAGCTCGGTTGGACCCTCGCCGTCGTGGTCGCGGCAGCGCCGCTTCCGGTGGCGTCGGCGCACATGCATCCGCCGCGCCCCGAGATCACCGTCTACAAGAGTCCGACGTGTGGCTGCTGCACCAAATGGGTCGAGCATCTGCGCAAGCACGGTTTCAAGGTGAAGACGCACGACACCGAGGACATGGACGCTGTCAAAGCGTCGCTGGGCATACCCGCCGACCTCGGCTCGTGTCACACGGCGGTCGTCGGCAAATACCGGATCGAGGGGCACGTGCCGGCGGCCGACATCGATCGTCTTTTAGCAAAGAAGCCGAAGATCGCGGGCCTTGCGGTTCCAGGCATGCCATCAGGCTCTCCCGGAATGGAGAACGGTCGTTCAGACCGATTCGACGTGATCGCCTTCGCCCCGGGTCGGAAGAGCTCGGTTTTCGCCAAACACTAGGGCAAATTAGCCGCTGAAAAGCTGCGCTTTTCATTGGCGTTCTGTCTGAAAAGGACTAGGTTTAATAATGACTGCGACCGCACACAGGGAGACCGCGCCCCTCGACCCCAAGACGTGGCGCCAGATCGTGGCCCCCTACCAGGAGCCCGACCTCCGGCGGAGCGTTATTCAGTCGTCAACAACGCTGATTCCCTTCTTCGCGTTGTTGTATCTCATGTACCGCAGCCTCGCGTACCCCTACTGGGTTACCCTGCTGCTCGCCCTGCCAACGGCCGGGCTGATGGTGCGGACGTTCATCATCATGCACGATTGCGGACACGGATCGTATTTCCCGTCGCGCCAGGTCAACGACTTGATCGGCTTCATCACCGGCGTGCTGACCCTTACGCCGTACGTGCAGTGGCGCCGGGATCACGCAATTCACCATGCCAATTCGGGTGACCTCGAGCACCGTGGTCATGGCGATGTCTACACGCTGACGGTGAAGGAGTATCTGGCCGCGGACAAGTGGAAACGTCTCAAGTATCGCCTGTATCGCAACCCGTTCGTGATGTTCGGACTTGGCCCAGTGCATCTGGCCATCGGACAGCGCCGCCGTCCGTCCAGCGCTGCGACGGGAAAGAAGGAGCAAACCAGCGTCCGTTCCACAAACCTGGCGCTCGCGCTGGCAATCGCCGTCGCGTGGTATGTGATCGGACTGAAGGCCGTGCTGCTCATCTACGTCCCGGTCTTCATGATCGCGGGCGGGGCCGGCATCTGGCTGTTTTACGTGCAGCACCAGTTCGAGGATACCTATTGGGAGCCGCATGAGGATTGGGACTACACCACGGCGGCGATGGACGGCTGCTCGTACTACAAGCTGCCACGTGTCCTTCAGTGGTTTACGGGCAACATCGGTCTGCACCACGTGCATCACCTGAACCCGCGCATTCCGAACTACAATCTCCAGCGCTGCCACGACGAGAACTCCATCTTTCATAACGTCACCGTGCTGACCATCGCCGAGAGCTTTCGGACGGTGCGCCTGAAGCTGTGGGACGAGGAAAGCCGGAGGATGGTAGGCTACGATCACCTGCGAAATGCAGGCAGGGAGAAGTCCATCTTGGCCTGATCCGTGCTGCGTGCTGCGTGTTGCGTGAGAACCTCGGAAACTCCGGGGTTCTTTTGCATCCGGCTCCCTTCGTGTTGAATGACGAACCTCTGAGACATCGATGCACCCTTGCATGGATCAGCAACCTTCAGGTGAATCCGCTCGTACGTGATGCCATGACCGCGACCGGCGCGACCGCCCTGCCAAGGGTGCATGCCGTAACCAATGACGAGATCCTCGCCGATCCGGGTTTCCTGCCGCGCGCAACGACGGTCATGCGAGCCCTCGGCGCCCGCGGCGCTGTGCACCTGCGAGGCCATCGCTCCAGGGGAGCGCTGCTCCACGCGCTCGCCAGCTCTCTCATGGCTCTCCAGCGCGAAACGAGCTGCTGGCTGATCATCAACGACCGCGTTGACGTTGCCCTTTCGGTCGGTGCGCGCGCGATCCAGCTGACGTCAACTTCACTCCCACTCGTGGACGTCCGTGCGCTCGTGCCAGACGCGCGCATCGGTGCCAGCGTGCACGCCGAGGCGGAGGCTGAGAGCGCGGCCGACGAAGGAGCGGAGTGGGTGGTTGCGGGTAACGTGTTCGGTACGGGCACTCATGTGGGACGCGCCGGTCGGGGATCCGGATTCCTGCGCGGGATCGCTGCCGCAGGACTTCCAGTCGTCGCGATCGGAGGAGTGCGTCCCGAAGACGTTCACGAGCTGCGGAATGCAGGCGCCTACGGGGTGGCGGTGATCCGCGGCATCTGGGGTGCGGACGATGCCGAAGAAGCCGCTACTCGCTATCTTTCGATCTATGATCCAGTCGGCCGAGCGTGACCAGAACACCGCGGTAGCAACCGAAAATGCGGTCCTGATGCTCACCGTCAACGGTGAGCGGATGGCCGTGCGCTCCGGTTTCACCCTCGCCGATTTCCTCCGGTCACGGTCGCTGGATCCGCGCCTGGTCGTCGTGGAGCACAATCGCGTGATCCTGCGAGATCGCGAGTCGTACCCGGTCGTTGTGCTCCAGTCGGATGACACACTCGAGATCGTGCATTTCGTGGGAGGCGGCTGAATGACTACCGCCGTCGCGCCGCTCGTCGACTCCCCGCTGGTCATTGACGGTCGCGAATTCCGCTCGCGGCTCATGGTCGGGACGGGCAAGTATCCGTCGAACGACGTGATGGTGCGAGCGATCGAGGCGAGTGGGGCCGAGGTGGTGACGGTGGCGGTGCGTCGTGTGGATCTGAACCGCGGGAACGAGGACGGGATTCTTCACCATCTGGAGCCCGCGCGTTTCTTTCTCCTTGCGAATACCGCCGGCTGCTTTACCGCCGACGAGGCCATCCGCTATGCGCGACTTGGCCGAGCGGCTGGCTTCAACGAGTGGGTGAAGCTCGAGGTGATCGGCGATCAGCAGACGCTGCTCCCCGATGCGGCCGGACTGCTCGATGCGACGCGAGTCCTCGCGGCCGAGGGCTTCAAGGTCATGGCGTATACGAATGACGATCTCATCACGGCGCTTCGGCTGGAAGACGCGGGCGCCGTTGCGGTCATGCCGCTGGCGTCGCCAATCGGCTCGGGACTTGGGCTGCTGAATCCGTACGCGATCCGCACGATCAAGAGCCGGCTGTCGGTTCCCGTGGTCGTGGACGCCGGTGTCGGCACGGCGTCCGATGCCTGCCTCACCATGGAGCAGGGCGTCGATGGCATCCTGATGAACACGGCGCTCGCGTCGGCACGCGATCCGGTCGCGATGGCGACGGCAATGCGTTTCGCCGTCGATGCGGGACGACTGGCATGGTTGGCGGGACGCATGCCGCGTCGCGAAGTCGCGGTGCCGTCGTCGCCGACGACAGGAATGATTGCTTCATGACGGTGAGCTATGCGGTGCGCGGCGGTATCACCGGGGCGCGAGTAGCAGCTGCGGATATCTGCGCGGATCTGCGAACGGGTTGGCTGCTCGACAGTTCCTTCGATCGCCGGGTGGGTGCGCTCGACGCGCGCGACCGTCGATGGCTGCAGGAGTTGCTCTATGGAATGCTCCGACGCCGGGCGTGGATTGACGCACTCCTGGCCGATCGCGTGAAAGGTGGTCTGGACCGCATCGATGCCGATCTCATCGACCTGCTCCGGCTGGGCACCTATCAATTGCTTCGTATGGGCAGCGTGCCCGCGTACGCCGCCATCGCCCAGACTGTTGAGCTTGCGAAAACGCGTCATGGAATCGGCGCGAGCAAACTGGTAAACGCGGTACTGCGCCGTATCGACCGGGAACGCGAAGTGCTCGCAGTGGCAATTCCGGCGGACGCGGTGGATGCGCTGGCGCTCGCACAGTCGCATCCGCGATGGCTCGTCACCCGCTGGGTCGCACGCTATGGTGTGGATGAGACCACTGGCCTGCTCGAAGCGAACAACACCGAGCCTCCGACCGTCCTGCGTCCCTACGGGATCGTGCGCGAGCAGCTCGAGGCAATGCTCGAGAGTGCCGGTGTGCAGATCGAGGATGCGCCGCTCGCTGCTGACAGCATCGCGATCACCGATGGGGGCGGGATTGCGCTCACAGAGCTCGGCGCATTCCGCCAGGGGTTCTTTCACGTGCAGGATCCCGGCGCCACGATGGTCACCGCCTATGCGGCGATCCCAGTGGGCTCCGTGGTTGCCGATCTGTGCTCGGCGCCAGGCGGCAAGTCCTTTGAGTTGGCGCGAACCGCCAGCACGGTGATTGCCTCGGATGTCTCCGCCGGACGGCTGCGTCGCGTTGTCTCGGGAGTCAGGCGACTCGACGCGCGCATGGTGCACCCCGTCGTTGCTGATGCTCGTTTCCCGGCCGTCGCGCCCGTCGATGTGACGCTCATCGATGTTCCATGCACCGGGACCGGCACCTTCCGTCGTCATCCTGACGCGCGCTGGAGGCTCAAGCCGTCTGACCTGGCAGTGATGTCGTCACTCCAGCGTTCCATCCTGCGCGCTGCGGCCACCACGGTGAAACCCGGTGGGCTACTCGTGTACAGTACGTGCTCCATCGAGCCCGAAGAGAACGACAACCAGATCGATCGGTTTCTCGAGGAGTCGCCGGAGTGGATGCTGGAGCCGCCGCCGGTGGGGAGTGTTCCCGCGAGCGTTCTCGACAATGGCCGGCTCCGGGTGTTGCCCCAGCGTCACGGTACCGATGGCGCGTTCGCCGCTCGTCTCCGAAGGAAGGCCGGTTGAGCTGGCGCGCGTGGCCGCGCCGAATGCTTCCCTACATCATCTCGGCGACCGCGGGATTTCTGATTGCCTATCTGATCGTCGCGTTTTTCATCTTCCCTGCCGGACTTATTCCAAAAGATCTGCGCCTGCCCAACGTTGTGGGCATGAGCATCGAGGACGCACAAACGGCACTCGGTCGAGCGCGATTCAAGGGCACGATTGGCGAGGAGCGCTACAACGCGACCGCGCCCAAGGGAACGGTGCTGCAGCAGACGCCGCCCGCCGGCAGCCAGGAGATGATCGGGTCGAAGGTGCTACTGGACGTGAGCCGAGGGCAGCGCACGTCCGAAGTGCCATCGATGATCGGACTGTCGCGTGAAGCGGCGCTACTGGCCATCGAGAACGCCGGCTTCGACGTCGGCGAAGTCACCCAGCGTCAGACGGACGAGCCGCCTGGCGAGGTGATCGAGTCGAGACCCGGCGCGGGTGAAAAGATCGCGATCCCGGCGACCATCGATCTCGTCGTCAGTGCGGGACCGTCCAACGTGTCGTTGCCGAATCTTGTGGGTCGTCCGTATGCCGAGGCGCGACGGATGATCGAGCAGCTCGGCCTGCGTGTTGGAACGGTGACCATCGATTCCCTCTCCATGCAGCTGGCCGATCATGTGTCGGCACAGAGTCCGGAGGCGGGCGAGACGGTGGCATCGGGCGCGCGTGTGTCGCTTTCGGTGGCGGCCAAACTCCAGTGATCGCTCGCATCGCTCCCTCAATTCTGAGCGCGGACTTCGGGCGGCTGGCCGACGAGATCGCCATGCTGGAGCGAGCCGGGGCGGACTGGATTCACATCGATGTGATGGATGGTCGTTTTGTCCCGAATCTTACCTTCGGCACGAAGGTGATCGAGACCGTACGGCGTCTGACGACGCTGCCGCTCGATGCGCATCTCATGGTCGTCGAGCCTGAGCGTTACTTCGACGATTTTGTCGCTGCGGGCGTGAACGGGCTCACCATCCACAGTGAAGCGTCGCCTCACCTGCAGCGTCAACTGGTGCGCATCCGGGATCTTGGCTGCCGCGCTGGTGTCGCCATCAACCCGGCGACGTCGATTGAAAGTGTGAGCGAGGTGCTCGCCGAGATGGAGCTGCTGCTCGTGATGACGGTCAATCCTGGGTTTGGCGGCCAGCGGTTCATCCCGGGGTCGCTCGACAAGGTGCGTCGCGCCCGGCGAATGCTCGATGAGTCGGGAAGCGGCGCGTTTCTGCAGGTGGACGGCGGGATCAGTCAGGCGACGATCGCCGATGTCTGGCACGCTGGCGCGAACTGCTTCGTTGCCGGTAATGCCATCTTCGCGGCGAAGGATCCGGCCGCGGAAGTTCGGGAGCTTCGCCGTCTGTGCGAGACCGTGACGTGACCATTCGTCAGCAGTGGTTTGCCGTGTGTGCGTTTCTGCTCCTGGTGGGCACCGGGGTCTTTGCGGCAACCACGCTGCTCGGCGATCAGCTATTTCTCGTAAGCGTTGGGTCGGCAGCTCCTGCTTTCAAGGCGGTGACGCTCGATTCGAGCCCTCGGCCGAAGACGCTTGCTGACTATCGTGGTGACGTTGTGCTTCTCAATGTCTGGGCAACGTGGTGCGCGCCATGCCGTGTGGAGATGCCGAGCATTCAGAAGCTGCACGACAGTTACGGTCCTCGCGGGCTGAAAGTGGTCGCGGTCAGCATCGACGATCCGGGTTCGGCGAGAGCCATCCGCGAGTTCTCCACCGATTTCCGGCTGACGTTCGAGATTCTGCATGATCAGTCAGCGGCGATTCGCAGGGATTACCAGGCGACAGGGGTGCCCGAGACGTTTATCCTTGGGCGCGACGGCGTGATTCGGAAGAAGTGGATTGGCCCGGCCGACTGGAATTCGCCGGCGAACCGCGCGCTTATCGAGCAACTGCTGGCTGAGAAGGCGCTGTAGCGATCGTCCATGACGCGCATTCTCGGTATCGAGACCTCGTGCGACGAGACATCCGCATCCGTGCTGGAGGGGAGTGGGGATACGGTAACGATGCGGTCGCTGGTGATTCTGTCGCAGGACGTGCATCGCGTCTTCGGTGGTGTTGTTCCGGAAATCGCGTCGCGGGCGCATCTCACCAGTATCGCGACCGTTGTGGACCGTGCGATGGCGGACGCAGGCATGACGCTGTCGGAACTCCAGGCCGTTGCGGTGACGCATGCTCCCGGGCTGGTGGGCGCTCTCCTGGTGGGCGTTGGCTACGGCAAGGCGCTCGCCTTTGCGCTTGGGGTGCCGGTCGTTGGCGTGCATCACATGGAAGGCCACCTGTTCGCGACGGCGCTCGAGTATCCCGGGGCGGTACCTCCCTTCACCGCGCTGCTCGTGTCGGGCGGCCACACTCTGCTGCTCGACGTCGAGGCGTGGGGAAATTATCGGCTGCTCGGTGCCACGCGTGATGACGCCGCGGGCGAAGCGTTCGACAAGGTGGCTAAAATGATCGGCCTGCCGTATCCGGGCGGCCGGCACATCGAGGAGCTGGCGACGCGGGGCGATCCGGCGCGCTATCGGTTCACGCGGCCCATGCTCAGGACGAATCAAACCGTGGGTGATTCGGACTACTACGACGTTTCCTTCAGCGGTATCAAGACGGCAGTGCGAAACGTCGTGCGTGAGCCTGGTGAGCCGGTGGTGCTCGCGGACCTCGCGCGGGGATTCCAGGACGCCGTGATAGACACTCTCGTGGAAAAGACGTATCGTGCTGCCCGCGAGTACGGTCGCGAGCGCGTCGTACTGGGTGGAGGCGTGGCGTGCAATCGTACGCTCGTGTCCGCCATGGCCAGGCGGCTCGCTGTGCTCGATGCGGCGGTGTTCGCCCCGAGCGCTCGGCTTGCCACGGACAATGCCGCGATGATTGCACGTGCGGGGCTGTTTCATTTCGAACAGGGGCGGGTCGCGACCTCGGATCTCGGGGCGCAGGCGTCGCTGGCGATGCCAGGCATGGTGGACGCCCGAGTCACCACCGTAGCGCACTGATCACACTTACTCACGCAACGCATGCAGATTTCCCATCGCCCACTATCGTACGAGCTCGGGCCACTCCAGTTCACCGGCTTTGGTCTGGCGGTGCTCCTCGGCTTCGTAATTTCGCAGATCATCGCCGAGCGCGAGCTGGCGCGACGGGGGCATGATCCGCAGCCGGTGGGCGACCTCATCATCGCGGCCGTGCTCGGCTTCCTGATTGGCGCGAAGGTGTACTACGTCGTCGTGCTGACGCATGATATTCGCGATCTGTTCAGCCGAGCGGGGTTTGTGTTCTGGGGCGGGTTAATGGGCGGAATCGCGGCCTGCGCACTTGCCATTCGCTACAAGAAGCTCGTGTTCACCCGCATCAGTGATGTTGCGGGCATCTGTATCGCGGCGGGATATGCCGTGGGGCGCACCGGGTGCTGGGCCGTCGGTGACGACTATGGTCGGCCGTGGTCAGGGCCGCTGGCCGTGCTCTTTCCCGAGGGAGCGCCTCCGTCGACGGTGACCAACCTGGCGACGATGTTCGGGATGCGCTCACCGGAGGGCCTCAGTCCAATGGACGTCGTTGCCGTGCATCCCACGCAGCTCTACGAAGTGGTGATGGGATTCATCATGTTCCTCGTGCTTTGGCGGGCGCGGCATCACAAGCATGCCGAGGGATGGTTGTTCGGGTACTACTGCGTGTTGGCGGGAGTCGAGCGGTTCATCGTGGAATTTTTTCGCGCGAAGGATGATCGGTTCTTTGGCCCGCTGACGGTGGCGCAGGTGATTGCGCTGTTCTTCATCGTGATCGGCGGACTGTGGATGTATGCGCGGAAGGACGTGTCAGAGAGCAGTCCCGGCATTCTTGCGACGCCGTGAGTATCCCGGGTGGGGCGGCATCGTGAACTGCCGGATTCTCGAGATCGAAGCGCACAGGAAGCTCAGCTACACGTGGGGCGTCCTTTCCTCAACACCATCGTGACTCTCACGCCCACGGCATTGGGAACACGCCTGTCCCTATGCAGTCGGGCTTCAAGGCGGACCAGAAGCGGAAGTTCGGCCGCGCGCGCTACGGCTGGAATATGATGGGCGGGAAGCTCGTCGGTCTGCTCGCGAGGTTCCTTAAGTCGTCGAGGCTCGTGGCCCACTCCCCGCTGGGTAGTGGGCCAGTTTCACTCGTGACAAATGCGCGAAGGTGAGCGCGAATTCATAAGTGTTCCCGCACGAGCAGTGGCGCAGGGTGCGCCTGCGCCGGTAAGCGAGGGCTGAGGAAGAATGCGCGAAGTCCCGATTACGGTACAAGGAGTCATCGACAGAGACCTGATCGCGGAGATCTCTTCCGCGCTTCACAAGCAGCGCACGCTTGGCGACGTCCTCGAGTGGGGCCGCACACTCACGCCCGTTCGCCGAGTGACCGAGATTGTCACCCAGGATGAGTACACGCACGATGTCATTGTCGAACTGGGCGATCGCGTCTACCTCGTTTACGACACCACGTGACTGGGTGCCGTGACGGCGGTCGCCGTCTGGGATCACCAGCCAACCGCGGACGAAGTGCTGCAGGCCTGGGTCTCTCGCGGTTGGCAACCCACCGCGACGGCGCTCAAGACTGGTGCGAAGGTCCTGGGACATGCAGCATGTCTCGTATCGCCGCAGTCGACATCTCGACCTTGAACGATCGGGGTTATCGGTAGCACCGTCGAGGCGATGACAAGGCCACCCCGACGAAGCGCTCTGGCGCAGGCGGACGGGAGCAGTGGTGGCGAGCTCGGTGCCGACGCGTTGAGCGATGGTGGTGGATCCGATTGTGGCGTTGCGATACGACTGATCGGTGCAGCGAACAGGCGCGACTAGATCCGCGAGGGTAGTCCGATGCGACGTGGCGTGGTGAATGCACCCGCATCATGAATCAGTGCGCGTTGAGGACGGAAAACATGCGCTCGTGCTCTGCATTCCTTTCGGCCCAGCGAAGTGCCTTGACGCGCTCAACGAGGATTTCGCCGTGTGGCGGGTTGGGGGCGCTGAGGATCTGCATCACTTCAGCGATGTAGTCAGCCAACGGCATGGCGAGGGGGTCGGACGCCTGCGTGGGCCCGCCAAGATCCGTCTGCACGTATGGCGGGGCTAGTTCGAGAACTTCCACGGACGTTTCTCTGAGCTGAAAGCGGAGCGACTGTAGCCAGGAGTGAAGAAAAGCCTTGCTCGCGCAGTAGGTCGGGTAGTTGGCGCGCGGAACAAATGCCAGACCGGAAGTGGTGGTGATGATCGTTGACGTCGGTTGCTGTCAGAGGATCGGCAGCAGTGCGGCAGTCAATTCAAGTATGCTGACGACGTTGGTCTGGATGATCGACCGCGCCTCGGTGAGATCGATGGCGGCGGCGGTGAGGTCTTCGGACCTGGAGATGCCGACGTTATTGATGAGGATGTTGAGTTCAGGGCTTTGTTTCCGGACCCGGGCCGCGAATGCCTCGACGTCAGCAGAGTCCTGAACGTCGAGTTCCATTCCGATCATGCCGGGGTGGGCCGCGATGATCGCGTCGAGCAGATGCTGACGGCGGCCGGCGATGATGACCCGATTGCCGCGTCGATGGAAATCCTCGGCAAGGGCGCGGCCGATACCGCTGGTGGGACCAGCAACCCGGCACGCGAGGACGCTAGATCGATCCGCACGGCGCGCAGTTGCCGACGATCGGCCGAGGTCCGCGCGCGAACAGGAGTGCCCCCACACTTGCGTTTCTCCTGACGCCGTGGACTCTTCCCATGATGGCGAAGGCGCTCTGGGCAGGTAGATGAGCAATTCGGAGTTGAACATCGCGGCGCGGCTTGCGATTGCCGCGCTCATCGGGCTTGCGGCTGGTCTGGAGCGAGAGTGGTCGGGACACACGACCGGTGCGGATGCGCGGTTCGCGGGGATTCGCACGTTTTTCCTGCTCGGGCTCGCCGGTGGTATAGTCGGACTGCTTGCTGACGCGTCGCACGAGGCGGTCGCCACGGCGCTCGCATTCGGCGCCGCCGCCTTGTGTGTGGCCGCGTACGCCACGGCCATGCGCCGTCCTGGTGCACAGGCCGATGGAACGACAGAAGCTGCCGCGCTCACGGTCATCGGCCTGGGCGTAGTCGCCGGCGTGGGATCCATTGGCATCGCGGCCGGAGCGGGTGCGCTGGTCGTGCTGATACTGCGCGAAAAGCAGTCGTTACACCATCTCGTGCGGCAACTCGATGAGCCGGAGTTGCGTGCCGGCTTGCAGTTCGCGGTGCTTGCCGCGGTCGTCCTACCGTTGCTGCCCGCGGGACCGTATCTCGCCGCGTGGGCCATCAAGCCGCGTGCGCTGTGGATACTCGTCCTGATTTTTTCGGGCCTGAACTTCGCCGGATTCATCGCGCGCCGACTCGTGGGGGCGAGCCGCGGACTGGGAATCGCCGGTGCACTCGGCGGCCTGCTGTCATCGACGGCGGTGACGCTCACCTTCTCGCGCCAGAGCCGCACTGACGAGCATCTGGGCGCGCCGCTCGCGCGTGGGGTGATCGCGGCGTGCACGGTGCTGGTGCCGCGAGTGCTCGTCATCTGCGCTGTGATCAACCTCGACGTCGCGCTCAAGCTCCTGCCGATGATGCTACCCGCCTTTGCGGTGGGACTGGCGCTCGTTCTCATTGGCTGGCACACCGGCGGCACGCACGATGAAATTTCGGCAAAGGGCGACTCGAATCCGTTGCGGCTGGGCGCGGCGATCCAGATGGCTGTCGCGTTTCAGGTGGCGATGCTCGCGATTGCGTTCGTCCAGCAGACCTGGGGAACGCCGGGCGTGTACGCGACGGCGGCTGCACTCGGGCTCACCGACGTCGACGCGCTCAACGTGGCGATGAGCCGCCGCGAGGCGGGGCTCACCGTGGCCACGGCGGCGCGCGCGATCGCGATCGGAATCCTCTCGAACACGTTCCTCAAGCTCTTCATCATCGGCGTGATCGGACGCTCGACCTTCCGTCGCCGTGCTGGTGTTGGACTCGCGGCGCTGGCCGCCGCGGGCGCATTGGGTCTACTGCTGGAGTAGGAGCCGCTCGCGTGCAGGCAGGGTTCTGACCAACGGTTCCGTCGGGGACCGATTGGCCGAATGCCGCCGCCACGTCGGCGGTCACACCACCGCACCGAACAGACGGCCAACGAGCGCGGTCAGCGCCATCGCGAACGCCCCCCAGATCGCCACCCGAAACGCCCCGCGAAGGATACTCGCGCCGCCGGCCAGCGCGGCGAGCGCGCCGAGCGCCGCCAGGAATATCAGGGACGTCACCGAAACCATCATGACGATATCTCTCGAGGGAACGAGCGCCGCGGTGATCAGCGGCAGCGCCGCGCCGACGGCGAACGTGACGGCAGACGTCGCCGCGGCTTGAAGGGGCCGCGCCGTCGTATGTTCTGAGATTCCAAGCTCGTCGCGCGCGTGCGAGCCCAGCGCATCCCGCGCGGTAAGCGCAACTGCGACCTGCCGTGCCAGCAATGGATCGATCCCGCGCCGCACGTAGATGGCCTGCAACTCATCCAGCTCCCGTTCCGGGGCCTCGGCGAGTTCACGGCGCTCGACCTCGAGGTCGGCGTTCTCGGTGTCGGACTGTGAGCTGACCGAGACGAACTCCCCCGCCGCCATCGACATCGCGCCGGCCACCAACCCCGCGATGCCGGCGAGCAGGATCGTGCCGCGCGTGGGCTGTGCGGCAGCGACCCCCACGATCAGGCTGGCCGTCGACACAATCCCATCATTTGCGCCCAACACAGCCGCCCGCAGCCACCCGATCCGGGCCGAGCGATGCCGTTCCGGAAACGTGGAGTGCGACATGTTCATTGGGTCGAGGAAGTGTCGTTGGAGGTCAATCCGCCATGACGGGTTCGCCGTCGCTCGATTCGTCGAGCGGGTGGCCTTTCAGTAGTTGCCGCGATGTCCGCCAGACCTGGGGCAACCCGGTCACGGTCAGGCCGACCATCCAAACGGTCCGTGCGTTTTCGGGAGATGCGGCGAAGCGCACGGCAACCCCGATGATCGGGACGACGATGACGGCAAGCGGGGGTCAGGAACTCCGTTCGCCATGGAGAGCGTCGTTCTCCGCACACGCGGCCACGTGCACCGTGGCCCGTGCCATCACTCCGACATCGCCCGCTCCGGCGGCACAATCAACGCCGAGTACTGGCCGTTCCGCACGAGTTCCTCGCTGACGCTCCCGAGCAGCATGTGATCCAGTCGACCGTGTCGCGCACTCCCGGCGACGATCAAGTCCACACCCGTCCCTTCGGCGTACTCGATGAGAAACCCCGAGACTGCGCGCGGCAGCGAATGGTGAAGGACAACACGGTCGAGTCGAAGCGCGTCGCCTTTCAGCACGCGTTCCAGGTGATCGAATGCCGCGTCCACGCCAAGCGCTTGAACCGCCCGTTCACCGGAGCTCGCCTGGCCCGCGATCGCTGCCTCGACGTACGCCAACGTCATGACACCGCCCTCGGCCATGATTTGTGCGGCGGCGACGGCCGCCTTGACGGCCGCCTGACTGAAGTCCATCGCGACCAGGGCGCGTCGGGGAAGACCTGTGGCTCCAGCCCCTACTCCAAGGACAGGCCCGGCCGCCTTCCGCATCACCGACAGCGCCGTCTCATCGTTGACAATTCGGTCAACGCGGCCATGCCGTCGCAAGCCCATCACCACGAGGGCCGCACGAGTGCGCGACGCCAGACGAGCGATCGCGGCCGCAGGAAC
>JBKJRV010000023.1:0-2520 GCA_046593115.1 Gemmatimonadaceae bacterium | reverse complement strand
CGACATCGAGACGCTCGACCTGCTGGAGGAGCTGCTAATGGCGTTCTCGGGGACGTTGCTTGTCGTCTCGCACGACCGTGCGTTTCTCGACAATGTCGTGACGGGTACGTTCGTGTTCGAAGACGGTGGCCGCGTGAACGAATACGTTGGCGGCTATACGGACTGGGTGCGACAGCGAAAGCCGGCGCTTGTTGCGCCGCCCGTAAAGCGCGCGATGCCCGCGGCCACGGAGAGACCGGCGACGCCCAGGAAGCGCAAGCTGTCACTCAAGGAGATGTCGGAGCTCGCGGCGTTACCCGGGCGCATCGATGCGCTGGAGGGCCAGCGCGCGGCCGCGTATCTGTCGCTGTCTGATCCAGCGGTGCTGCGCGCTGGCGCGTCGGTAGCCGATGCGAAGGCGAAGGTAGCCTCGATCCAGTCAGAGATCGACGTGGCTGTTCGGCGGTGGGAAGAACTCGAAACGATTGTGAGCGAAGCGAGCACTCAATAGCGTCAGTTGCGTCGAAGAAGGTAAGGGAGTTAGGTGTCAGCCACCGTCTCGCACGTTCGGAATAATCACCACGCGGCTCGTCTTGTGGCGAGGCGCGGGCCAGGTGGTCAGTACGTATTCGCCCGGCGCGAAGTCGATCGTCGTCAATAACTCGCCGCCGGCCGGCACATTGCCTAGACCGCCCCATTGCAGAGCGGGGCCTGCCTCGGGCGATTGAGCGAGGAAGGCTCTCCCCGTTACACCCGGACGCATGCGCTGAAATTTGAACTCGGCCGCGCGCGCCGTCTCATTCAGCACGTGGATCACTTGTGTGCCCTTCACAAGTGGCGCGGAAAACGTGACCGAGCCTTCTCCAGTAATTCGCGCGCGCACGCTCGGCCGTGGGAGCGATGTATTCCTGGCCTTGTGGGATACCACCGCGAGCTCGCGAAATATTCCGCGCCGAAAATGTGACCGACTGCGGTCTTCGCGCGCACCGCCGATGTAGCAGACAAGTGCGTATGTGCCCGGCGCCAACGACAGCGTTGCGTTGGCAGAACGCGGAGGCAGTGCTCCACCTGGACCGCCGAGCTGAGTGGCCCAGGCAGGATCACGATCACCGGCTCGTGCAGTTTCGTATAGATCCCCGGCCGTCTTGCCGGAATCAAGGCGAACGATCCAGAGCATGTGAGAGCCCCGGGTCGCGTCGCCCGAATCCGCCACGAGTGCGCGACCTGACAGGCCGGCTTTGAGCCGGTGGGCCATCATGCCGATCTGTGTCAGGCGGAACGTCGTGACGCCAGCCGGAATCGTATCAGGTGCCTGGAAGAAGAACTCTCCTGCCCGCACATCAACAACTCGGCCGGGTAGCTTCGACTGGCTTTCCACTGCTCGGGGGATGACGAGCGAACCAAGTGTGAGGCCGATGAAAAGCTGGCGAACTCGGCTCCCGTGAATGCCGTCGGACAATCGGGGCGACATGAAAGCTCCGGGCTGAGGGCGGAGTCTCCGACATGGGTGCTTCTGAGCCGAATGGAACGTGGCGTGCATGCCCTCCTCTCGCTAGTGGTGCGGATGTCGATGCCGGTAACAGCGGCTGTTCCTCACCTGGAATAAAACAGGCAGTGGCCTTCGCTTGAAGGACAAGGCACTTACCGCGAACAAGCTGCCCATTGATTGGGAGACCCTCGAGCGGCGCGGATGGTTGGTATCCGGGTTTCAGGTGCCGTCGAAGCATCACCGGCGTGGCTAGCGCGCACCATCGGGTCAAGGCATCACGTGCACGCATGCATCCCCCTGCATTACGTTTGATCACGCGCCCGCGGGTCAATTCTGTCCCGTATTTACGCAGCACGTAACACGCAGCACGCATCAGGCTAATGGACGACAGTCTCTACTTCGGCGAGCAACAGCTCGCGGTCCGCAACATGGTCCGCGAATTCGCCCGCGAGGAAATCGCTCCCATCGCCGCGCAGTTCGACGAGTCTCAGGACTTCCCCTGGGAAACGGTCAAGCGGATGGCCGACCTCGGCCTGATGGGTATCCCGTGGCCCGAAGAGCTTGGCGGAGCGGGACTGGACCTCATGTCCTTCATCATCGCCATCCATGAGCTGGCGAAGGTCGATGCCTCCCACTCGATCACCATTTCTGCCCACACGACGCTCGGCACGTCGCCGATCGTGAACTTCGGCACCGACGCGCAAAAGCAGCAGTATGTCCCGCTCCTCGCCTCAGGCAAGGTCCTCGGCGGCTTCGGCCTCACCGAACCGTCTGCCGGCAGCGACGCAGGCGGTACGAAGACCACAGCCATCAGGAAGAACGGCCACTACGTCCTCAACGGCTCGAAGATTTTCATCACGCACGGCGGCGTCGGCGAAATCTTCATCTGTACGGCAGTCACCGATCCCTCGAAAGGCACCAAGGGCATTTCGTCTTTCATCCTCACCAAGCAGACGACGGACCTCGATGGCACCGCCAAGGTAGGCATTGGCCATGACGCGTCGCTGAAAGCCATGCCGGGCTTCCGTGCCGGGAAAAAGGAGAACAAGCTC
>JBKJRV010000458.1:0-10258 GCA_046593115.1 Gemmatimonadaceae bacterium | reverse complement strand
GCCCAGGACGGCCAGGTATTCGTCGGCCTTGTCGCGTTTGCGCGGGAGCATGGTCGCGACCGCCCGAAGCAGCGTTGGCTTGCACATGCGCCGCAGCGCCATAACGTACGCCCGCTTCAAGTCGGCATCCACAAGTCCGGCTTCACGCTTCACCACGCCGTAGAACGCACTTGCGACGTCATCCGCGCGAGCTTCGCGATTTGCGTTCTCGGCCGCCGTAACCAGCTCGTCGAGAAGGCGCGTGATCAGATTCACCGATGTCGTTGCATCGAGTTGCTGCAGAATATCCGCAACGGAGCCCTTCGGGTCCGTCTTCGCGGCGAACATCAGGAATGCACCGCCCTCCTCCGGAACCACGCTGCCGCTTGGGCGGGGCGTGATGGCCGGCACCCCACCGGCAGCCGAAGGAATCACGGCCATACCCGTCGGTGGTGTAACCCCCCGAACGACGGGCACCAGTTCCTTGAGGATCGCTGTGACCGTCCTGGCTCCCAGCGCCTGCATCTTCTGCTGAAAGACCACGCCGCCGTCGCCAGGAACAGGCTCGGCGGCGAGAATACGCGCGGTGCCCAGCAGATCCGCAGGCGACGCGCCGACGGCAATGTCCAGCTGCTTCACGGCATGACCAATCATCTGGGCGGAAAGATCCTGCACCCCGGTCAGCGACTCGGGCAGCGCGGCGCCGTTCACGATCAGTCGCCACTCCTCCGTCGTCAACATGACGGCGCCATCCCTGGAAATCGCCACGAGCGCGCGAAGCGCCGACTTCTGTTCATCGATAGCGGAGCTGTCGTTGAGCAGGAGCCACACCAGCCGCGAAAAATGCCGTGCAAACGTGACGGAGTAATCCATGAATTCCGCGTCCGGCGTGGGCGCATTCCAAGTAGCTTTCGGTGAAAATGTAGAGATGCGTCACTACCGCCGCCAGCAGAATGACCCATGGGCCACCCGTGTGATCCTCAGCACTGGCGCATTTGTCTGGCGACGGCACGATCATGAAATACATTTCCGGATAACTCACTTGCCACACGTTGCAATGATCCTTCGCACCTCGATCCTCATCACCGCAGTCGCATGTCTGGCAGGTGCAGCGAGCTGCACACCGGCCGGTCGCGGCCGCATGGACACTGCGCTGCCGGACTCCGCCGCTATTCGGCGAGACGTCGCATATCTCGCGAGTGATGCGCTGGAAGGGCGTGCGACCGGAACCGCCGGCAACGACAGCGCCGCCGCGTACATTGCGCGCCGATTCCAGGCACTCGGCCTGCAGCCGTTGTTGTGCGATACAGGCGCCGCCCAAGCCAATCGCAAGATTCCCATTGGTGCCGCAATCGGCGTCGCTCGTGGAGACACACGCACCACGCGCGCGTCACGTCTGCGCGCCGAAGGCAAGGACTGCCCGGGCACGTACCTGCAGCGCTTCAGCACTCGCTCGATGGCCGCCGCGCACGCGGGCGTCATGACAATGCTGACAACGCAGAACGTCGCTGCCGTCGTCCGCGGAAGCGACGCGACGCTGCGAGACGAGTACGTCGTGATCGGCGCCCATTTCGATCATCTCGGTCGCATGGGATTCGGCGTCATGGACCCGGATTCGGCGAGCGCCGTCCACAATGGGGCCGATGACAACGCATCGGGCACGGCGGCCGTCCTCGAGCTGGCACGACTGATCGCGAGGCGACCCGCAGCCCGGTCGGTCGTTTTCGTGACGTTCAGTGGCGAGGAGCTCGGCCTGATCGGCTCTCAGTACTTCGTGGACAATTCGCCGATGCCGATCGGGCAGGTCGTGGCGATGCTGAATTTCGACATGGTTGGCCGGTTGAAGGACGAGCGCCTGATCGTGTACGGAGTCGCCACCGCCGACGAGTTCGCCGGAATGCTGGACAGCGCCAATGTGGCGCCTCGATTCCAGCTCACCGCTACCGGCGACGGCTTTGGGGCATCCGACCACAGCTCCTTCTACGCGAAGAATCTTCCGGTACTCCATTTCTTCACCGATGTGCATCCCGACTACCATCGCAGCACCGACGACGTGGAGTTGATCAACGCCGGTGGCGCATCACGTGTCGTCGCGATGGCGGAGCGCGTACTGCGTACCGTCGCGAATCGCCCATCGCGGCTGACCTTCCGTCGGCCGCCAGCGCCGGCCGCGCGCATGTCCACCTGCCGCAACAATGACGTTTCGCTCGGTAGCATCCCGAACATGGGGGCGTCGGATGTTGGCGGGCTGCAACTCAGCGGCGTCCGCGAAGGCAGTCCCGCTCAGAAGGGCGGATTGGCCGCCGGCGACATCGTCGTTGAGTTCGGGGGAATGCCCGTCAAAGACATTTACATGTACACGGATGCCCTCTGCAATCATCGTCCCGGCGACACGGTGAAGGTCGTGGTCAAACGCAATGGCGAACTCGTGACGCTCAGCGTGACACTCGGCAAGCGCGGAAGTTGAAGCCGACGGTGTTCGGGCGCACGATTGCTGCTGCGTTCCTGCTGAGTGCCTGCAGTGGCTCGGCGTCGTCGGGCAGTAGCTCGGTCATGCTGTTCTTCATCATGCTCGAGCCGAACGTCGCTGGTGAAACGATCGGCTGCGGCGACGCGGTCGTGAGCCTTGCCACCAATGCCGGTCAGGCGAAGGCGCCGCTGCGATTCGCGCTCGATCGCTTGCTCGCCATGCGTGTCACCACGCTGCCGGGCATTGGGGCGTATAACGCCCTCCACCAGGCCGAGCTGAAGGTCGACAGTGTTGCCATCCGCGGCGATTCAGCGATCATCGGACTGAGCGGAAAGTTTTCCTACGCTGGTGTATGCGATGCCCCACGCATCGAAGCGCAGTTGACACGGACCGCCACCCAGTTCCCGACGATACGAACAGCATCTTTTTTCATCAACGGCCGCCCGCTGAGAGACATGCTCTCCGAGCGCTGATCCTGCCGATGCACACCTTAGGAGAGTGATAATGAGCGCTTCCGGAGTATTCCTGGGCGGCATGCTCGCCGCGGCATTGCTCGCCCCCGATGCATTCGCCCAGGCTACCGGCAACCGGACTGTCGTGCTGCGCGCAGCGCGGCTGATCGATGGCACCGGGGCGGCGCCGATTGCCGGTGGCGTCGTGGTGATCACCGGTGACCGGATCGTAGCCGTAGGGAAGGAAGGATCGGTATCGATTCCAGCAGGTGCCCAGCAAATAGATCTCGGCGACGCGACGCTCCTGCCCGGGTTTTTCGACGCGCATACCCACATCATCGGACGTCCGCTCGCTGACCCACTCCAGGACCTGTCGTCGGTAAAGGATCAGGATGGTTATGGCGTTATCGTTGGGGTCGCAAACGCCCGAAAGACGCTGATGGCTGGCTTTACCTCCATCCGGAACGTCGGGGCGCCACGCTTCGATGACATGGCCCTCCGTCGTGCTGTCGACGATGGCACCGTGCCCGGACCGCGAATGCAGAACGCGGGTCACTCTCTGGGCATCACGGGCGGCCACTGCGACGAGAACGCGTTCAAGCCGGGTTTATTCGACGGCGATTATCGAACCGGCATCGCGGATGGCGTCGACCAGGTTCGGGCAGCCACGAGGTATCAGGCCAAGTATGGCGCCGACGTCATCAAGACGTGCGCAACGGGGGGCGTCCTGTCCGAAGGAAGCGCGGTCGGGGTGCTCCAGTACACCTATGAGGAGCTCAAGGCGATGGTCGATGAGGCCACCAAGCTCGGTCGCAAGGTGGCCGCGCATGCACATGGGACCGAAGGCATCAAGGTCGCGACGCGCGCGGGCGTGGCGTCGATCGAGCACGGCTCCTTCATGGATGATGAGGGCGCACGCCTAATGGCGGCCCGTGGGACATTCATCGTCCCGACGCTCATGGCCGGCGAAGCAGCCGAGCGAGCGGTGCAGAGCGGCAGGCTCACGGGACTTCGCGCCGAGAAAACGAAGCTCGCCATGGGCGCGCGCGGGTCAATGCTGAAGCTGGTGAAGCAACATGGCGTTCCGGTCGCCCTCGGCACCGACGCCGGCGTGGCCGCGCACGGAGAGAACGGGCGTGAGTTCACGCTGATGGTTCGGCTTGGTGGCATGACGCCGATGCAGGCCATCGTCGCCGGCACCTTGAATGGTGCAAAACTGCTTGGCTGGGATGCGCGCCTTGGCACGTTGTCGGCCGGCAAACTCGCGGATGTGGTTTCCGTGCCGGGTGACCCGCTCGCAGACATCACCGCGATGGAGCGGGTAAACTTTGTAATGAAGGGCGGAGTCATTTACAAACGCCCGGGATCATCCGACGTGGCCGGACGAGACGATTCACAGGGCACGGTGCAGGCGCAACCGGTTCGAAGTCCCTGACACGCCACGTGGCACCGCTACAGGCGTGGAGTTCGGCCCGGTACACCATTCCGCTGCCCCCGGGGCATCGTTTTCCAATCGAGAAGTACGCGCTTCTTCGGGACGCCGCACTCGCCGAGGGGTTGATCGAGCCTGATGGAATGCACGAGCCGGAACGCGCGAGGCTCGACGACGTACTGCTCGTTCACACGCCCGAATACGTCCAGAGCATCGTGGACGGTACGCTGTCCCCTGCCGCACAGCGGGCGCTGGGGCTTCCCTGGTCGCCGGCGCTCGCCGAGCGATCGTTCCGGGCGGTCGGCGGCACGTGCGAGGCGGCGGTACAAGCACTTTCTGACGGCGTCGCCATCAATCTCGCGGGTGGCACCCACCACGCGTTTGCGGATCGCGGTGAGGGCTACTGCGTCTTCAACGACGTGGCGGTGGCCATCCGAAGGCTGCAACGGCTAGGGCGCATCGTCCGCGCTGCCATCGTTGATCTCGACGTTCATCAAGGCAACGGGACTCACGCCATTTTTCACGACGACCCATTCGTATATACCATGAGCATGCACGGCGATCGTAATTATCCCTTTCGCAAAGTGCCCGGCAGTCTCGACATCGAGCTCGCCGACGGGACCGGTGACGATGAGTATCTGGAGCGGTTGCGTGCAGCTTTGCCGCGCATCATTGAATTCGGCGCTCCCGACATTGTCATGTACCTGGCCGGTGCCGATCCACTGAAGGGTGATCGGCTCGGTCGCCTCGCCCTGACGCATGCCGGCCTTGCGCAGCGTGATGAGCTGGTGATGAACTGGTGCGACTCACACTCCATGCCGGTCACGATCACAATCGCTGGTGGATATGCTGCCGACATTGGTGAAACGGTGGCGGTGCACCTGAATACGCTGCGTATCGCACGGCGGCTGGCGGAACACATGGGCGCGCGGTAGCACCGCTGTAGCTTTCAGAAATGGCCGCAGCAGAGATCCCCGCGCCGCGTGAATCCGGCTTCACCTCCACGACCGCTGTGCCCCTCTACTGGGCGGCCTATGGGCCACCCGGTGCGTCGCGACTGCTCGTCCTCCATGGTGGGCCGGGTGCGCACCACGACTATCTGCTTCCGCAGATGCTGGAGCTCGCGCGCGATCGTGAAGTCATCTTCTACGACCAGCGGGGCGGGGGACGTTCGAAGAGCGAGGATCGTGAGCCGATCACGGCGCAGACGCACGTCGCTGACCTGGCTGCCATCGTTCGGGAAATGGCACTCCGTCCGCTCTCACTGGTCGGATATTCCTTTGGCGGACTGATCGCACTCCTGTACGCCATCGAGCACGCTTCCGGCGACCGCGGCGTGCCCTCGCGCCTGGTCCTCATTGACCCTGCTCCGATAAGTAGACAATATCGTATCAACTTCGAGAGCGAGTTTGCTCGTCGGCAGTCGGGTGCGGAGGTGAGCGCGATGCGTGAGGACCTCGAGGGATCGGGGCTGCGAGAGTCCGACTCCGAGGCGTATCGCCAACGGCGGTTCGAGCTGTCGGTGGCCGGCTACTTCGCGGATCCGGCCCGTGCTACCGACCTCACGCCGTTTCGAGTGATCGGCCGCATTCAGCAGTCGGTCTGGCAGAGTCTCGACACGTATGATTTGACCGGGCAGCTCGGCGCCATCGAGGCACCGACGCTTGTGCTGCATGGACGGATGGATCCCATTCCACTGGAGTCGTCGCGCGACGTCGCCGACGCGTTGCCGAATGGGCGATTGGTGATCATCGAGGACGCGGGCCATGTACCCTACGTGGAGAATCCGCGTGCGCTCTTCGACGCCATTCGCGATTTTCTGGGCGAGACGGAACCGGAGATGACGCGGTAGCATGACAAGATTCGAGGACCAGATCGCGCAGGTTCACATTGGCACGTTCGACACCGACGGCAAGCGGATCAACTGCACCGTCCGCGTCCTGTTCGACGGCATCGAGTATGTTGGCCGGCTGTGGTTTTCGGACGAGTCGCTGAGCACCCCGCCGCTCCCCGACCGGGCCTCCTTCCCCGGTCGCACGCGCGAGGAATCCATTGACTCGGCCCGACGGCTTACGCCCGCGGAGCTCGCCAAGCGCCACCGTCGTGCCCTCTCGGAAAAGCGACGATTTCACGGCCTGCGCCGCGCAACCGACGAAATCCTCTCGAAGATCAGGTACCTGAACCAGGTCGCGATCTCGATGCGCGCCGGCCTGCTCGATCTCGAGGGAGCGGCCCAGGAGCTCGAGCTCACCGAACGGCAGCTCCACGATTGTATCGCAAAACTTCGCGATCAGGCGGGAGTCGAAACCGAAAAGTAGTTCGACGCCACGATGGATTCTCGAACTGCGGCCCACACGCTCGCCCAGATCGCCGAGCTGCTCGAGATGCACGGCGAAAACAAGTTCAAGTCGCGTGCGTACCGATCCGCAGCCAAGGCGATCCTTTCCCTTGGCGCCGAAGACCTCGACCCCCTGGTGCGCTCCGGTGAGGTAAAGCAGCTCACCGGCATCGGGCCCGCGACGCTCGCCGTCATCGCCGACCTGGTCGAGACGGGCGAGTCACGGTACCTGAACAGTCTCCGCGGCGAGATGCCCGACGGTCTCCTCGAGATGATGCGCATCCCGGGACTCGGAATGTCTCGTGCGCAGCTCATCCATGACGCACTTGGCGTCCAATCCGTCGAGGAGCTGGAGGCTGCCGCGCGCGACGGGCGGCTCGCAACGGTGAAGACGGTTGGCCCGAAGACCGCGGAGAAGATTCTTCGCGACATCGAGATGATGCGGCAGAGCGTGGCCCTGTCCCTGTACCCGCACGCCGCGATCGAAGGTGAGCGGATGCTGGCGAGCGTTCGCAGTCATCCGGACGTCATGCGCGCGGAACTGGCCGGCTCGCTCCGGCGCAGGCGCGAGGTCATTGCCGACATCGATATCGTCGCCGAGTGCCGGGCGGCACCGGAGGCGGTCGCCGCCTCGTTTGCGCGTGTGCGCGGTGTCAGGGATGTGTCCGGGTCGGGAGCTGCGCTCGTAATCCGGTATGTAGATGGTTCCGTGATGGACCTCAGATGTGTGTCGCAGGGTCATTTCGCGATTGCGCTCTGGCATGCCACCGGGAGCAGCGGACACCTGGACGAGTGCGTGTCGGCCATGAAGAGCCGGAAGCTGTACCTGACAGACGGCGAGATCCTCGACGCGCAGGCGACTCCGCTGGAGATTGCCAGCGAAGAAGCGCTGTACGGAGCGCTGGGAATGCCGTGGATTCCGCCGGAGCTGCGGGAGGGTCGCGGTGAAACGAAAGCGGCCCTGGAGCGTGCGCTCCCCAACCTCGTCACGTATGAAGACATCCGCGGCGTGCTGCACTGCCACTCGCAGTACTCCGACGGTACGGCGACGATCGCGGAGATGGCCGAAGGCGCCCTGGCGCGCGGGTGGAGCTATATCGGCATCTCGGACCATTCCCAGGCCGCATTCTATGCCGGCGGCCTGAAGCCGGATCAGGTGCTCCGGCAGCACGAGGAGATCGACCGGTTGAACCGGACGATGACCGGCTTTCGGATTCTCAAGGGCATCGAGGCCGACATTCTCGCTGACGGACGAGTGGACTACGAACCAGACCTGCTCGATCAGTTCGACTACGTCATCGGGTCCATCCACTCCCGCTTCAAAATGACCGGAGATCAGATGACCGCGCGCGTCCTTGCTGCGCTTGACGATCCGCACCTCACGATACTCGGGCATCCCACGGGCCGCTTGCTGCTCTCCCGCGAGCCTTACGCCCTCGATATCGACGCAGTGCTCATCAGGGCCGCGGAAACCGGCGTTGCCGTCGAGCTGAATGCCGATCCTCATCGTCTCGACCTCGACTGGCGGTATCTCCGCACTGCGAAGGAGCACGGAGTGACGATCGAGATCGGCCCCGATGCGCACTCGGTCAGCAACCTGGACTTCATGCGCGCAGGGATCGGCATCGCGCGGAAGGGCTGGATCGAGAAAGGCGACGTCCTAAACACCCGTAGCGCCGACGACATCGTCGCAACCGCACGCAAACGACGGGTGCGGCCAGCGACGCGGTGAGTGATGTACGTCCTATCGCGTCTTCCCCCGCTGCCTCACTATTGGGGTGTCTCGATCCCGAGGATTCAATGATTCACCGCTCGTCAAGCGTGCATTCTGCATCGCGTTCCCTGGAGCCTGTCCGCCGCGCACCGTTCGCGCTGCTCGCCGTTTTCGCGCTCGGCGCGTGCGATATGATTCCAACGGAACCGCCGAATTTTGAACAGACGTACGTGGTTCAGGCCGCTTCACTGAACCTCTCGGCGGCTGACCTTGCTCCCGCGGAGGTTGGCGTCAACGCCGACAGTTCCGCTTTTCTCATTGTGAGCGATTCCACCCTGCGCTCGGCGTCGCTGGGCGAGATCTGCTCTGCATGCCGGCCGCTCCAGGGAACCACGGCTCCGAAGCCGGCTTTCACGTACACGTTCTCGACCACCATTCCGGTGTCGGCTCAACTGATCGCGGCGTCGGTAGTGGGCGGCACCATCGACCTCGCGCTGGGCAACGGACTGAACTTCGATCCTGTTCGCCCGAGCGCCAGCGCGCGGGGATCGATCGTAATGACGGTGCGGCGCGGAACGACGACGGTCGCGACGTTTACGGTCAACGGCACCACCACGGCATTCCCGCCCGGGACGGTGCTTGGCGGTGCAATCCCGATCACGCCGTTCAATTTTAACCAGTCCCTTTCCGTTGACGTCACCGTCACCTCGCCTGCGGGCGACCCGTTCGTCGTTGACACGGCGCGACGGTTGCTCGCCGCAGCCGGCCCTCTTCGGGCATCGATCAGCGAGGTCACCGTCAGCGTCGCGAGTCAGAGCTTCGCGGATACCACTTCGCTGGACTTCAGTGAGACGCAGGTCAATCTGAGTGACAAGCTTCAGGGCGGTGCGTTCCGCTTCAACTTCACCAATCCGTTCGCGGTCGGCGGCAGCTTCTCGCTGAGATTTTTCGAGTTGGGCAGCGCTACGGCGGTGCTTCAGAAGAGCGTGACGCTGGCGCCGACTGCAACCAGTGCGAACCGTATCGGACTCACCAGGGCGGAGGTCACTTCGCTGCTGGGTAAACAGCTCACGGTCATCGTCGACGGCACTTTCAATGCGCCGAGCGGTCAACTGACGCTGACCCCCAGGCAGGTGGCGAATTTCACCTCGCTGCTCGAAATCATCGTTCGTCCCTTTGGAGGTTGAGATGCGACTGCTTATTTCCTGCCTGCTGATCGCGGTCGCGACTCCGGCCCTTGCACAGCTCCCGAGTGCCAGTGCCGCCGCGTTCGCGACCGGTAACGCCTTCGTCGCGCGTGCCCGCGGGTTCAACGCGGTCGCATGGAATCCCGCCGGCCTCGGAATGGCCGACAACCCACGCTTCTCGGCGACCATCGCTTCGGTACAGGCCATGGCGAGTCTTGGTCCCGTCGGTCTTTCGGATTTCAAGGACTTCGAGGGGGATACCATACCGTTCGACGTGCGCGAATCGTGGTTGCGCGAGATCGAAGATGCGGGCGGCCAGTCTGGCGGAGCGGCCGCGGGTCTCACGACGATGGCGCTCAGCATCGGTCCAGTGGCATTTCATCTGGGAACCCAGGTGAACGTGAAGGCGCAAATTGGGCCCGGGGCAGCCGAGCTGCTGTTCTTCGGGAACGCCGGGCGCACGGGCGAGCCACGGACCATTTCCGGCGCAGGGTCGCTGGCACTGGCGAGTGCCACCTCCACGATGGGCGTCTCATTTGGACGGGCGATCACGAAAGGTGAGCGCAGAACCGCCGTGGGCGCGACGGTGAAGTACACCGTGGGCCATATGCTGGCAGCCGCGGAAGACTTTGGGACGGAAGTGAGCGCGACCCCGGTTTCGGGCCAGGTCTTCTTCCCACTCATTC
>JBKJRV010000310.1:0-8798 GCA_046593115.1 Gemmatimonadaceae bacterium | reverse complement strand
GCAGATCGACGAACATCATCAGGTTGAATGCCGACGATTAACCAGCTGGTCCGGCAGTCCCGCCGCGACCTCGCCAAGAAGGAAAAGGCGCCGGCGCTGAAGGCGAACCCGCAGAAGCGGGGCGTCTGCACGCGCGTCTATACCACCACCCCCAAGAAGCCGAACTCCGCCCTCCGCAAGGTGGCGCGTGTGTGTCTGACGAACGGCTTCGAAGTCACCGCCTACATCCCGGGCGAAGGCCACAACCTGCAGGAGCACTCCATCGTGCTCATTCGCGGCGGCCGAGTGAAGGATCTCCCGGGCGTTCGCTATCACATCGTTCGCGGCACGCTCGACGCCTCCGGCGTCAACGGCCGCAACCAGAGCCGCTCGAAGTACGGCACCAAGAAGCCGAAGCCCGGCGCCAAGACCGCCGTCAAGGGAGGTAAGAAGTGAGCCGCCGCAAAAGCGCCGTAAAGCGCACGATCCTTCCTGACGCCCGCTACGACAGCCAGACCGTCTCCAAGTTCATCAACGTCCTGATGTACCAGGGCAAGAAGAGCACGGCCGAGCGGATCTTCTACGCCGCCATGGACCTCGTGGAGAACCGCACGAGCCAGCCCGGCGTGAACATCTTCAAGCAGGCGCTCACCAACCTCAAGCCCGTGGTCGAGGTGAAGAGCCGCCGAGTCGGTGGCGCGACGTATCAGGTGCCGGTCGAAGTGCGCCCCGAGCGGCGCACTGCGCTGGCGATGCGCTGGCTGATCAGCTTCTCCCGCGATCGCAACGAGAAGTCGATGGCCGAAAAGCTCGCCGCCGAGGTCATTCTCGCGAGCAAGAACGAAGGCAACGCCGTGAAGAAGAAGGAAGACACGCACCGCATGGCCGAAGCCAACAAGGCGTTCGCGCACTATCGCTGGTAGGGTCCCTCAGCCACGGATGAACAAAGGGCGCTCGCGAAAGCGAGCGCCCTTTGCGCGTTCAGGGGCGTGCGGTCACCGACGTCGGTGCACCAGGGTAAGCTCGTCGTGCACCCCGTCCCCCGAAAAATCGAACGGGGGAAAGCGCTGGATGAGAAAGACCACGCCTCCCTGCACGGCGGCGCGATAACGCTCGACGCGCTGCTCGGAATCCGTGACGGTCAGCTCGGCCGTGGTCGAGTCGTAGGTGAGCGTCCCGCCGGGAAATTCCTGTCGGCTGATGCTGTTGTCCTCGCCGATCGAGAAGGGGGCGAGCTCCACCGAATCGCGCCGGCTGGGACGAGTGACGTTCGCATAGGCCTCGCACGTGCCCTCGTAGCGTCCCGGACCCTGCGGCCCGGCGAATACCCCCTCGAAGCGGACGCAGGCATACTCCCCATTCAGGCGGACCCGCGAGACGAGCGCTCCCGTCCCGGTCGGCGCTTTCTCGCCGCACGCAGTGAGCGCGACGACGGGGAAAATCCACAGGAAGCTGGCGACGGCTCTCACCCTCGGTAATTACACTGGCCGCACCCGGCTTGGCAACGCTGACAGGAACAGGCAGGGACGGAACACGCGGTAACGGCCTGCTCCCATAGGTAGTTACGCTGTCTTGACACCAACCGACCCGTGGTCGAAGTTGTCGGAACAACTTTCTTTTTTTGGCAGAGCTCCGGTCAGGAGGGACGATGCAACAGTCTCGTTCGCGTAGTTGGCTACTGTCGCTCATCACGCTAGTCGGCATTCTGGTCCTTCCCGTCGCGTCGCGCGCGCAGACAGGTAAAGTGACCGGGGTCGTGATGGACTCCTCGACAGGACGCCCCATCGATGGCGCCCAGCTGGTACTTCAGGGCACCGGCTACGCCGGTATCACGAACGCCAACGGCCGCTTCTTCCTGCTCAGTGTCCCCCCAGGAAATTATACCCTGGTTGCGCGCAGGCTGGGGTATGGCTCCATCGAGCGACCTGGAGTAATCGTGTCGACTGACGTGACGAGGGAAGTGAACGTGACGATGAGTGCGTCGGCGTCCACCCTCTCGCGCACCATCGTTCGAGCCGAAGCGACGCCGCTCATCGAACGGGGGCAGACGGGAAGCCAGATCCCGATCACCTCCGAAGAGATCCAGGCCCTCCCCGTCACGTCAATCGAAGGCGCCCTGCAGCTCCAGCAGGGTTTCCTCCAGACGCCCAATTCAACCGACCTGGTTTCCCAGACCGATAGCCGCCGCAATCCGCAAAGTCCGATCAACATTCGCGGTGGCCGTTCCGGAGAAACCCTGATGCTGATCGATGGCATTCCGGTGCAGAACTTCATCCTGGGCGGTCCGGCGCTGTCGCTCTCCCCGGAAGCGGCTCAGCAGGTTGACCTGGTGAAGGGAGGCTTTGGGCCGGAATACGGCAATGCGCTCTCCGGGATCATCAATATTGCCACGAAGGAAGGAGGGACCCAGCTCGCCGGCGCACTCACCTTCCTCACTGGCCAGCTCGGTAGCCAGTTCGGCAACGTCCAGGACGATCTTCGAGGCTACGACCTCGTCGAAGGATTCGTTTCCGGTCCCGTGCCGGGTACCGCCGACAAGCTGCGTTTCATGTTCTCCGGACGGCAGGAAGTCCAGGCGGACGCGGTCCTCGAGTTCGATAACGATATCTTTCGCGCCAGCGAACAGACCATCCTCACCGCCTACCCCAGGGGTAGGGCGAATTACCGTGACGTCTACCCGGGTTGGCGCGCGTTCGGCTACAACAACACGCGGCAGGCTTTCGGAAAGCTGCGCTACGACGTGAACTCCAATGCAAAGGTCACGGTCACCGTTCTCGACAACCAGAAGCAGCGGAAGTCCTTCGACCCGAACTTCCAGCTCGTGTTCAACGACTATCTCGACAGTCCCGCGGTTCGCACCAGCGCGGACTCTGCCGCCTACGTCGCGAATCTGACGAGTGAGCTCCGCCTGGTGAATGGATTCGATCGGCTCGTGCAGGCGTCGATCGCGTCATCGCAGCGTCTCTATGCGGCGCGCTATGAACAGCGGTTGTCGCGCGGACTGTTCCGGATCACCACCGGGCTGTTCGGGACCGAGCGACAGACCTGCAACTATTTTCAGGGCGTCTGTCTTGGCCTCAATTTCGCCGATGCCAACTTTACCAGCGATCAGTTCATCGGACCGCTCACCGGGTCGTGTAATTCATTTCCCACGTGCGGCACGGATCCGTTTTTCGGCGGAGACAAGCTGGATACCCGAGTGTTTCGGGGCGACGTGGAGAGCCAGGTCACCGATCACCACAACCTCCGGTCGGGCGTGCTCTATCAGTCGTATGATTTCCGGGTGAATCAGGTGCTGAAGCTCGGGCAGGCAAACACCAACATCTACAAGCAGAACTATTCGAATAGCCCGTACGACGTCGGTCTCTACGTGCAGGATATCGTCGAGTATGATTTTGTGACGGTGAAGCTTGGGGCGCGCTTTGACTACGGCAAGGTTCCAGGGAAATTCTTCGCGAATCCCATCGATCCTACCAATGGAACGACCGCATTGACGGTGTGCAATGCGCCGAACGACCCGCGGTGGGCGAACGGTGTGCGCTTTCCTTTCGTCGACGCGAACGGGGTCCGACGCGATACGCTGCTCACTCCGCCCACTCCTCTTCCCACCGGCGGATGTGCCAACGCGGATCTTCCGATTGCCGGGCGCATCGCGTCGTTTGACGACTTCGCATCGGCGAAGGCCCGCAAGCAGTTCAGTCCTCGCATTGGGCTGAGCTTCCCGATTTCGGATCGCTCCTCCCTGTTCTTCAATTTCGGGCGCTACTCGCAGAATCCATTGCTCAACAATCTGCTCACGAACACCGGTATTGGTACGGTGCGCGAAGGCACGACGACCGGCCCGGTCCTCAACTCACAGGGATCCGCGGTTGGACTGATCGGCAACCCGAATCTGCAGATCGAGCGAGCGACGACCTACGAGGTGGGCTACAACTCTGAATTTCTTCAGAGCTATGCGCTGGGAGTAGTAGTGTACAACAAGAACCAATCCGGGTTGACGGGATCACGGACCGGCGGCCAGGTCGTGGGCAAGAACGGCCTTGTTCAGCTCTTCGATCCGGGCGTCACGTACGGCGGCACGAGCACTCCGAGCTATACCGTCCTGGTCAATCAGGATTTTCAGACGGTGCAGGGCGCGGAGGTGCAGATCCGTCGCCGGGTGGCCAACTTCTGGGGTTTCGACGTCAACTACAGCTTCAGTCGCGCCAGGACCAACGCCTCTGATCCCGAGCGGGAGCTCGAGCGTGTCAACCAGGGCGACGCCAGAAATTTGACCGAGATTACCAGCGACATCGATCAGGCGCACAACTTCAATGCCTCGCTGATTGGCCGCGTGCGGGAAGAACCCATGTCCTTTCCCGGTGCTCGGCTCCTCCGTCATACCGCCGCGTCGCTGACCGTGCGCGCGGCCAGCGGTTTCCCCTATACGCCGATCATTGACTTCGTAGGCAGCGGGTTCGCGCAGCTCGATCGAAACGAGGCGCGTGGACCATCGACGTCGCAGTTCGATCTGAAGCTGTCGAAGGGGCTGCGGATCGCGAACGTGACCTATGACCTGTCGGTTCAGGTCAATAATCTGCTCGATCGGAAGAACTGCGTTCAGGTTTTTGCGTCCACGGGAGAATGCACCACCGGTGCACCCGATCAGGGGCGCCGGCGCGCGGGCAACTCGTCGAGTAACCCGGACGACTTCACGTCGACGTATTTCGACCGCGCCTATTTTTACGGTGATCGGCGCGCCGTGCTGGGCCGTATTCGCGTCAGCTTCTAGTCAACTCCGTGGAGGCGGCAGATGCCGCCTCCACCGTTCCTTTCGAGGAGAGTGAGCCCATGCGACGACTTGTCAGTCGAAGCGTTCTGTTCCTGTCCGTCCTCCTGGCTCTCGCTACCAGCGTTGGTGCGCAGGGACGGGGCGAAAAACTTGGCCCCGATGGCGAGCCCGTACCGCTGACCGAACAGGAACTGCGTCGAGCGCGCGGCTTCAATCTGTTTGGGGCCGCGGATTACGCGGAATCATCAATCAGAACACCGAGTCTCTTTGTCATGACGCTGGCCAATGCCGGCGTTATCGACAACTTCCGCCGGCTCATGCACAACTTCACCGATCCGGCGCTGCGTCCATTCAACACCTCATTTGGAAATGCCCGTGTGAGTGGATTCTCACTGACCTGGGGAACACCGCCGAGCGAACGGGCGAAGATCATCGCGTTAGCCGGAGCGGCGGGGGCCGGATTGGCCCAGGCGAACGGCCGCGGTTTCAACTGGATCAGCGCGCGCGAAGTGGCTACTCAGGGGGACAATCTTCAGCCGAGCGATAATCAGCTCGGGCCCATCTTCAAGGGTTTGCAGTCCACCTCCGATCGGAGCTGTCTCGACCATCGGGGGAATGCGTTCCCGATCAGCGGGAGCTTCTTCCTGCCGGCCGGAACCCCACTTCTGGCCGGTTCTGATTGTCCCCAGACGTGGGGCACCCGCGGGTGGCAGGGGACCAGGCCGGTGGAGCAGCGTGTGTTTCTGAATGCCGCACAGGCAAATCCGTCCAATTTTCGGTTCGACTCGTGGAAGTTCCCCGAATTTGCTCCCACGGGAACACTCGAACGGCAATATGGCAATTTCCAGACGTACGGCAGCTTCAGCGATTACAACAAGGATGATCTGTGCGGCGCAGGCTCGCAGCGGACGTTCGGGCGGGTCGTCCGGAAAACCCTGCGGGGAGGTCATTGCGCCGACGTCCTCCCGAACAAGGAAGGATACCCCCTTGGGCTGGAAGCGCGGGTCGACGCGTTCAATTACGGGTTGCCGTCGCTGCAGGATGTCGCGTGGTACCAAATTCTGATCACCAACAACTCCGCGGACCTGTACGGCGTCGGTATCGACTACGATTCGTTGTACATCGCGTTCTCGAGCGGGTTGCAGGCTACCTCGCAGCAGACGCCCGTGTACTATCGCCCCGAAGATGGCGGCATCTATTGGACAGGCACCTGCTCTCAGCAGCCTGGACCAAAGGGAAAGTGCAACGGCGCAGCCAGCGCCACCGACATCACGGTCGTTCGGGCCACCCCGCCCAGCTCGGGTAGTGCATGGCAGCTCGGCTCGGCGGTCATCCTGATTCTCAAGAGCCCCATCGGCGATCTTCGCAACAAGTTGTTCAGCCGGCCTTCTTCGCCATTCAGCCAGATCGCCGTACCCGCCAGTCTGAAGGACGACACCATCACCTTCAATCACGGACATCATTGCGGCTTCCGCGCGTGCGCCGCGCGTCAGGTGCGCGATGCCATCGGGCTCTCTCCCGACTTTCCGCAACGGGCATTCGGGATGATTTCCTCGATCGAGAAGCACGTCATCGGCGACAATGCGTCACTGACCGATGCCGCCTTCGGAGTTGGCGCCACCAACCTCTGGCACATTTTCCGCTCGGCCGATTTTCCGTCGAACGGCGGCTCCGTCGGTCCCCTCCCCACGCAATTTCCCCAGCGCGGTGGCTTCAATCGCTGGGTACCGGGTGCGACCGGCACCGTCGGTGCCTGGGATTACAACAACGACGGCGTGTCCGACACGTTGTACTACGATACCTGCACGTCGAAGTCGGGGGGCACGGATGTCAGAACGTCGTGCTCCGCGCTGTGGTCGGACACGATGCCACATTCGCCGGGATTGCCGGCACTGCTGAACGGCTATGCGAATTCCATGCAGATCAGCGGAGTCGGGCCCATCAAGCTTCGCTCGCGTGACACCGTATCCTTCGTGGTCGCGGTGACTGCCGGATGCTGTGGGCCGGCGAAGTCCGATTCCATTCGGCTCGCCGCGAAAGTATCGGCCGCGATTAACCACTATCTCAACTTCTATCTTGCTCCCGACGTATTACCGCGCGACACGATCGCGGCCGTCGATGTCTTGGGTGGGAATTTCGGTACGGCTCGTGTCACGCTGACGTTCACGGAAACGGCCGAACGCTCGACGGATCCATTTCTGCTGAGCAAGGCCGAAGCGCTGAACAATGCGGCGGTCGGTTCCGACGACGAGCGCCTGCTCAAGCTCAATCCGTTCCTCGCCGACAGCCTGCGTCTCTTTGCGCTGCCTTTTGGCACGCCAACGCGACGCTTCCGCGACGCGTCAATAGATATTGCGGTCGGTAATTTCGAGGCGTTGTTCATTTTCAAGTCGTGCGATAATGGCGCGACGTATACAACCTCTGCCGATTGCGAGCCGGCCCGTTCCGTGTCGGGTCCCTTCGCACAACTTGGGTTCCTGCCCTACGCGACGCTGACGCGCGACGCGAACGGCGATTTCCCGAATACCTTCACCGATGTCAACGTCAATGGTGGTACGACCTACACCTACGTGCTGGTCGGGAAAAGCCGCGGACCGACACTGAACCTGCTCACGGGGGATGTGATCGACAGTGTCCCGAAAACCGGAGGCGGCTTCACGTACTTCTGCAAATTGAACTGCCTGAACCAGGCGATCAATTTCTCGCCCTCGCTGTTCAATCCGATCGCGTCGAGCGGTCCGAACGTTGCTACCGTCTACGTCCCCACATCGACGCAGGCCGGCGGGACACGGCCGCTCATTGTCGTATCGACGACGGCCGGTCCGGTACCGAAGGAACGCGTGCTGATCACGAATCAATCACGGCAGCCGCGCGCCGGAACGTACACGATTCAGTTCTTTGATTCGGTCAACGTGACGGTGGTGGATTCGCTGGACAAGAATCAGGTCGCTCGGCTGAAGACGTCATCGACCGTCGTAGGCTTCAAGGGCACCGCGGCGACGACATTCACGACGACCGCGCTGGGTGGCCCGGGTTTGAACGGCGCCACCGCGCGCACCACGACCATCACACCGGTCACGGGCGGAGCCATACGGACGGTGACTTCTACCCTCGGTCCGGCGACAGCCGGGGTGAAGGCGGTCGTGTCGCTTGGTGATGAGGCGATCCTGGTGACGAACCAGCTGACGCCGTCAGCCACGCCGGAAACCTTTTTCAGCAGCAGAGCATTTCCCGGTTTCACGGTTGGATTCGCGGTTGCTGATCCGCTGGCGTTCAACGTGACGGCCGGCGAGCAGTTCGTCGATGCGCTGGGCCGCCCGATCGGTCCTCTCGTCGCTCCATTCCTCCGGATCAACACGACGACGCTAGTGGTTCCGGCGACCGGTGAGGGAGGGAAGTACACCTTTAGCTATCTCGACACGCCCTTCGGACCGGGCGAGCCGTTCCGGCTCGATTTCGCGAATCCCGCGGCCACTCAGGCAGCCTTCACCAATTCGCTGGAGCGGCGAGCGGTGGCGCAAACCACGGTGGTATCCGACTCGGCCGCTATCGCAGCGTTCGGAGTGGGTTTCACGGCGGACAGTCTGGTCGCGGCGAAGTTGCCGTTCAGCATCGTCAACGAATCGTTTAACCGGCCGGTTCTCGCGGTCATGCGAAAACGGCCGGCTTCAACGAGAACCAGGCTCCTTGGCGAGGGCCGTGACACCTTGACGGTTACCGTGCCACTGGATGTCTGGCTTCCAGGCGACACGCTGGTGTTCCTCGAACGGTTGACCGAACCTGGACCACTCGTGCGCACGGTGACCCGGATCGTCCTCGAATGCACGAATAGCCGCGCCGCTCGGGCGACCTGCAATCCACTGGCCCTGCTGTCGGTTGGCACGGGAGGATTCAACGGCAACGTGTTCGTGACCACTCCGAAGGGAACGAAGCAGTCGATTCTGATCAATCCGAGGATCACTACCGCGCAGCAGTTCAGCTTCTCCGTGGCGGGAACGATGGCTGGCGCAAATCTCACCGCCCTGTGCACCAGGGTCTCCGATTCCGG
>JBKJRV010000273.1:0-2925 GCA_046593115.1 Gemmatimonadaceae bacterium | reverse complement strand
CCTTGCGCATCATCCGACCGTCGCGCGGCTCGTTATTAACCGTTGTGAACGCCGTAATCGCGGAAACGCCCGTCATCGACTGCGCGATGTTGCGGAAGAGTCGGTGCACGCCCCTCGTGAACACCAGTGCCTCCCGCTTTTCGGCGACATATACTTTCAGAATACGAACGCCGCCCAGCGATTCAGCCAGCCGGCCGGTGACCTGTGCATTGATCTCCCCACGCGCGCGGAAGAGTGGGCGAAGTCGCTTGAACGCGACGGCCATCCCTGCTCCGAACGCCGCAATCAGCACGAGGGTGATGGACGTCAGCTGCCAGTTGAGCCAGAAGAGTACGCCAAGCGCGATGACGGCGGTGAAGAGGCCGCCCGTGAGCTGCACGAGCCCGGTGCCGACGAGATTGCGAATGCCTTCGGCGTCCGTCATGATCCGCGAGATGAGCACGCCGCTCTTCGTGGAATCGAAATAGGACGTGGGGAGCCGCATGACCCGTTCCTGCACTCGGCGACGCATGTCGGTGATCGCGCGCTGCGCGGCAACGCCCACCACCTGTCCAAGGATGAACGACGTCACCGCCTGGATCAGCGTTGCCCCGCCAACGGCGAGGGCAACGAGCAGCAGGCGGTCGGCGCGACCTTTTCCGAGCACATCGTCGATCAGATACTTGGTGCTCGCCGGCAGCACGAGCCCCGAGAGACGGTTGATGAGCATGACGAAAATGCCGAGCGCGAGCTTCTCGCGATGCGACCAGATGAGCTCGCGCGCTTCCTGCCACGCGTTTGCGTAATTGACCTTCTTCTTGATCATGCGGTGTTACTGAAGGGTGTCCAGTGCGCGACTCCGCGCGCTCAACGAATCAGCGGCGCGCTGGGCGCGCGGGATGTTGCTCGCGCCAGGGATTTTCGTGGTGCCCAGGACGCTGTCTTTCTGCCGCTGGGTCATCGTATCGCGGTCCATCGTCAACTTTGGCTCGGCGGCACACCCCGAGAGGAGCCCGAGGATCAGGGCCAGTGCGAGCGGGCGGATGGACATGCGGATCTCCAGGTGGCGGGGCGAGTGAGAACCTGAAGATAGCACTCAGCGAACTGGCGTGCGCTTGCCGCCGGTGGCATTGGGTAGTGCTTCCTTGCGTGGTGCTTCCTTGCGTGATGCTTACCTGCGCGGTGCGGGGTGTGGCGCAAGCGGTGCGAAAGAAACCTCAGGACTGCCGGGGCAGGATTGCAGCCTCATCGCGGCGGGCGGCTTCTGTCTTCGTCAGATAGCGTTGAGATTCCGAGATACGCTCGATCTCGATCGACATGGCCTCGACCGCCTGCTCGATGCGGCGAAGTTGGGGCTCGACATCCGGTCCCCTGATCATGGAAGGAGCGAAGCGGCGATCGATGAGTCGACCAAGGGCGCGAGCGATGGGAAGGCCAATAATGATCACCGCCATTACGACGAAGAACACGATGGCGAGTTCCTGTGCGCCCGGTGGAATGTCGTCTGCGCGCGTTCCGCGACCTGTGTGAATCGTGATTTCACCAGGCTGGCCGCCGCCCGATCCACCTGAGCCGCCAGGGCCCTGGGCTATCGCAGGCAATGGCGGAGACGGGGGGATGACCGGGATGACAACCCGTTCGACACTGGTGGTCGTCTGCCGGTCTCCCTCAAAGTCCCGAAGGGCTTTCAACGTGGCCTCTGTCTGCACGTCCTGCACTGACTGGCGAACCTGCTCGCGAATCTGGTCGCGCGTCTGCGCCTGCGTCGGCTGCTGCTGCATGGAGGAAGAAAAACTGCTCATGGATCCGCCGGTGTGGGAAGCATGACTCTCTACGTTGGGGTACCGGATGATGTTTCCCTCAGACCACTTGCCCTTTCCAGCGCCCTCGCCGAAACACCAGCGCGCTGACCACGGCCAGCGTCGAGAAGGCGATGGTCATGGAGTAGAAAACGCCCTGGGGTCCGAACCCGAAGACGATGGCCAGTGCGTAGGCGAGCGGGATTTCCCAGAGCCAGAAGACAAGGAGATTGATCCAGGTTGGCGTCCACGTGTCTCCCGCACCGTTGAACGACTGCGTAATCACCATGCCATACGCATAGAACAGAAACCCCAGGGCGACCGTCCGCAGACAGGCCACGGCGTACACACTGACCGCGGGATCCGACGTGAACAGGCTGACGATGGGCCGCGCCAGGAGCACAAAAGCCAGTCCGACGACGCCCAGAAAGCACATGTTGTAGAAGCCGGCCAGCCAGACCGAACGCTCCGCACGATCCGGCTTCCCCGCTCCCAGCGCCTGGCCCACCATGGTGGCGGCCGCGTTGCTGAGCCCCCACGATGGCAGCAGCGCAAAGATGATGATGCGGATGCCGATGGTGTAACCCGCCAGTGCGGCACTCCCGAAGGTGGCGAGAATGCGAATGAGCCCGAGCCAGCTCGCCATGCCAATGAACACCTGGAACGCGCCAGAGGCGGAAAGGCGAATCAGTCGCATCATCAACGCGGGATCGAGCGACAGGTGTCGCCGCCCAATCGAGACACGGCTACCCGGGCGCGCGAGCCGGCTGATCGCGTAGATCGCACCGGTGCCCCTGCCGATGTTGGTCGCGACTGCGGCACCCGCAATGCCCAATTCGGGAAACGGACCGAGTCCGAAGATCAGGATCGGACCGAGAACGATATTGATGCCGTTCGCCAGCCAGAGGACACGCATCGCGATCGCAGCGTCGCCGGCACCACGAAACACGGCGTTGATCAGAAAGAGCATCAGAATCGTCGCATTGCCGCCGAGCATGATGCGCGTGAACGGCGTGCCGACTGCCACGACTTCTTCAGACGCTCCCATCAGCCGGAGGAGGTGCGGTGCCAGAACAGCACCTGCCACACCAAGCAGCACCGCGATGATCGCACCAAGGGCCAGCACTTGAACGGCGGTATGGGCCGC
>JBKJRV010000262.1:0-4255 GCA_046593115.1 Gemmatimonadaceae bacterium | reverse complement strand
TCCACCTCGAGACCCGAATCATCCGCTATGGCGGGGACCCCGCTGCGTCGATAAAAATATCTCGCCTTGGCGAGCGCATTTTCCTCGAACGTGTCGAAGCATTCGATACCAGCTTCTTCCGGCAGCTCCGCAACTCCCAACTCGCGAAGATCCACGGGATCGAAACCCGCCGCGGTGAGCAGTGGACGCATTTCACGCAGCTTTCCAGCGCTGCGCGTGGCGAGCACAACCCGCCGTGCGGGATCAAATGCCAAGCGCGTTTCGCTGTAGCCGATCGAGCTCCCGAATACCGGTGGTGGCGAGGTCGAGCATGCCGTCGAGTTGCGCGCGCTCGAACGTGCCGTGCTCGCCGGTGCCCTGCACTTCGACGAACCCCCCTTCGCTACTCATGACGACGTTCATGTCCACATCCGCGCGTACGTCTTCCTGATAGTCGAGATCCAGACGTGGTTCGCCGTCGATAATGCCAACGCTGATCGCTGCCACGCGACGCCTGACCGGAGTGCGCGGAATGCGCTTACGCTCGACGAGCCAATTGAAGGCATCGCTGACGGCCACGCAGGCCCCCGTAATGGCCGCTGTGCGCGTGCCGCCGTCCGCCTGGAGCACATCGCAATCCACCTTGATGGTGAATTCGCCGAAGCGAAAATCATCCAGCATGGCGCGGAGGCTCCGCCCGATGAGGCGCTGAATCTCCTGCGTGCGCCCTCCGAGCTGCGCGCGCTCACGAGGCGTGCGCGTCAGCGTCGCGCGCGGCAGCATGGCGTACTCGGCGGTCATCCAGCCCTCGCCACGTCCCTTCTTCCACCCCGGTACCCCGTCCTCGACCGATGCGGTGCACAGCACCCGTGTCGAGCCGAAGGACACGAGGCACGAACCTTCGGCGTATGCGGCCGCACCGCGCTCGAGGCTGACAGTTCGCAGCGCCGATGTCGCGCGGCCCGCGCGCGGTACTTCAGGTCGATCGGCCACGGAGTTTCTCCAGAATTCGTGTCGTGGACTGGCCGGGAGTCAGTGGAATGATGGCGACCTCCCCGCCCCATGCCTGCACTTCGCTCGCGCCCACCACGGTGCCGGGAGTGTAGTCGCCCCCCTTCACTATGATGTCCGGGCGCAGGTGGAGGACCAGCGAGAGCGGTGTGTCTTCATCGAAGACGACAAGGGCGTCCACCGCGGCGAGCGCAGCAAGCACGTACGCACGCTCCGTCTCCGAACGCACCGGGCGCTCGGGTCCCTTGAGCCGCCGCACCGACGCATCGCTATTGAGGCCGACCACGAGAGCATCGCCTCGCGAGCGAGCGCCAACGAGGACGTCCACGTGTCCCGGATGCAGCAGATCGAACACCCCGTTCGTGAAAACAACCCGACCACTGACGGCGCCCCGCCAGCGCCGGGCGTCTTCCCACGTCATGATTTTGGGAGACGGATCAAATCCGGTCAGAACGCGACCCCGGCCTTCGGGTTCAGGTACACTTCGCGCACAAAACCCGGGAGCTCGACGTTCTCGTAGTACTCCACTTCGATGTCGATGCGCCGGGAGTTGCGGTACACGCGGATATTCTGCGCGGACTCCGGAAGGCCGAGCGAGTCGGCCTTGGAGCGAAGGGCGCGAATAATCTGTGGATTGGTCTTGCGACCGGCAAAACGGGCGGCCTGGCTCATCGCGTCCTGATACCGGATGTAACGCAGGTAGACCTGTCCGGCCTGCACCCCGAAATAGCCGATGGCCACGATGATCAGCAAGGTGACCAGACACCCCAGCGCTGTCGCGCCACGCCGGGAGCCTACCACTGGGACTGCGCGCCTTCGATCACGTCGTTGACCATCTTGTCGAGCGCTCGGCGACGACCCGTCGGCTCTGCACGCTCCGCGTAATCCGCCTGTGCGATGAGGCCTTTCTTCTCCCAGATCACCTTGCTGGTGGTCTGATCCACGATCTCGATATCGAGCGCGATCTCGAGACGTCGCTGCGTGGTATTCGACTGATTGGGGTCGGCGCTGTAGCCCACCGCGACATCGACGTCGTAGCGGACGATGGTTCCGCGTACGACCGCATCGGCACGACTCTCCGGCGCCTCGCGCAGTCCGAGACGCGACTGCATCCCTCGGCGGAGCGACTCGTACACCTCCCGCTGCAGCTCCGCGGACGGCGTATCGTTCTCGAACGGCAACACCGCCACTGTCTTGATGTGTCCGGGAAGTCCGCCACCCGCGAATCCGTACGGCATGCACGTCGTCGCCAATAACAGCGTCAGCACAAAGGCCAGCCTAGCGGTCCCAGATCGACGGATCAAAGTTCGTAACGTCCTCGGTTCGAGTGATGCGAATGGTCAGGGTCCGCCCTGCCATTTCATGCCGGTATACAATAGTACCGCTGGGGCGGCGCTCCACCCACTCGCGCAGTCGGCCGTCGTCGATGCGTTCCAGGCGGACCAGTTGACGCTGGATGATCGCGGCTCGCCAGCGCGGGTTGCGTCCAATTTCGGCACGAACAGTCCTGCCGTCAACGCGTGCACTCGTATCGGCGGCCGGAGGGACCCGGAGGCGACCGAGGGCCCCCCATAGCAGTGGCGCGGGTGGAAGATAGCGTCGTATCAGGTCACCGCCCGGCACGTCGAGCGTGTCACCGATGAGCACGGCCCGGCCACCGCCGAAGCCGCCGGCGAGAAAGAGGTCGAGCCGCACACTGTCCGGTGCCGCGATCCGAGCCACGCCCTCCCCCTTGATGAGCATCCCGGGTTCCGAATACTCCCACTGGAAAGCCTGGTGGCGCCGCCCGGCGGGCATTTCGACGACCGGGAGCGGTACGACCAGAGGAACGCCCGTCAGAGGCTTGACCTTCGGCGCACACGCCGCGGCAGCAAGGCCCCCTGTCAGCGATCCCGTCAGGCCTGCAAGGCGGCGAGCGCGTCGTGCCCAGTGGCTGAAGGTCGTGGCGCCAGGCGTTGTTGCGCTAATAGTTGTATCCGAAAAAGAAATCGACGTAGCGACGCTCCCCGAACGGGTTGATGTCGGTAGCGTTGTTCTCGATCGCAAACCGCTGCGCAATATCGACCCGTATCACGAGACCGGGTATGAGTCCCATGCGGAAGCCAACGCCGTACGATCCGAGCACTCGAGGATCATAGAAGCTCTTGTTCCATGCCTGACCAAGATCACCGAACAGCGCGCCCTGCACCTGCGGAAAGCGCACCGCACCGAATGGAAAGCCGAGCGTCACGAAGTGGGTAATGGGGAAGCGCCATTCGCTGTTGAAGAGCCACGCGCGTGTCCCGGTGACTGAGAAGCGCGGATACCCGCGCAGCAACCAGGAACCTCCTATCTGAATGGCGCGTGGCCGGGTTCCCTCCGAGACATAGCTGAAGGCACGAAACGCGAGCGCAGACTGGGCGGAGGTACGAATGTATTTGCGCACATCACCCAGACCGACCCAATTCTCGAACACGCCGTGCGACACGTCGCTCACCACTCCACCGGTGAGATTCCATCGCATGCCGTCGATGGGACCGGTCTGCAACCAGAGCGCGTTGTCACCCACCAGGCTCAGGTAGTTGCTCACGAGGACGCCTTCGCGCTCCCGGTTGCCTTCCACGAGCGTGTTGAGAAAGTCGTTGCGCGTGGAATACTCAACGCGGCTCTGGCCCTCGACGCGGGTGAAACGGTTCAAGGGGTATCTGAGTGCGCCAAACACACCGGTGCTGCGCTCTTCGTACACCGTCTCGAAGTTGTTTTCCTGAAACGCGCCAGCGAGCCGAAACGCGCCGAGTCCCCAGTTGAGACGTCGGCGCTGATTCAGATAGAAGACGTTGAAGTTCAGATTCGAGAGCAGCTCGCTCGCGCCACCCGACTGGTAGAGCGCGAAGCTTGTTGCGATCGCGTGGTCACCCAGGAGGTCGCTGAAGTAGAGTTGCCCGCCTTCCATGGCGCCGTAGCCGGGAGCGATGTCCCCGCCACCTGCGGCAAAGTCGAGCGAGTAATCACGCTTGTACCGGCGCCCCCGCACGCCGGCGATGGTGCTGTCTCCAAGCTCCGACCACCCCCACATGGGTGCACTGTCTGTTGCGAGGGCGAACTGCTCGACGCGACCGGTGGTGTCGGGGCTCAACGTGTAAATGGACCACGACAGGCGGGAAAACGCGGCGACCACAACGCGTGGATCGCCAGGCACTGGCGACGGATCGAACACCCCCCCGTCCAGCGAACTCTCCCGCCGGCCGTTCCCGAGGGTATCGACCGAGTACAGGTTGAAGGTGCC
>JBKJRV010000064.1:0-3201 GCA_046593115.1 Gemmatimonadaceae bacterium | reverse complement strand
GACGGTGGAGCCTCGTTTTTCCTGGCCACCCCCGGTTCCGGCGCGCGACCGCAGTTTTCGAGACGATCCCCAGAGGCCGAAGAGGCCGCGGTCGTCACCGCGCTTGTCGTAGACGATGATATCGCGGATGGACGGGTTATTGGCGAGAAGCGGGGCCGCTCCCGGCGTCACCACCACATCCACGGGGCCGCGCCCGGCCAACTCAGCGATGAGGGGCGTGGTGAGGATCAGGTCACCGAGAAAGCTGGTCTGAATGACGAGCGACGTGGCGCGCTCGCCCACGCCCGTTGTGCGCTCCGCCGTATCAGTGTCGGTGTCCGCCCGCGCCGCCGGACCGGTTCCCCGGCGCTCGACGCCGGGTGCCAGCATGCTAATCGGCCTGAAGCACGGCGAGAAACGCTTCCTGCGGAATCTCGACGGAACCCACCTGCTTCATGCGCTTCTTGCCCTCTTTCTGCTTTTCCAGAAGCTTGCGCTTGCGCGAGATATCGCCGCCGTAGCACTTGGCGAGAACATCCTTGCGGAGGGCCTTCACCGTGGTGCGCGCGATGATCTTGGTGCCAATCGCGGCCTGGATGATGACTTCGAAGAGCTGACGGGGAATCAGCTCCTTGAGCTTGTCCGCGATCCGGCGACCGAACTCATACGCCTTGTCGCGGTGAATGATGACGGAGAACGCGTCGATCGGATCGCCGTTGATCAGCATGTCGAGCTTCACGAGGTCGCTTCGCCGGTATTCCAGCATCTCGTAGTCGAGGCTCGCGTACCCGCGGCTGATGGTCTTCAGCTTGTCGAAGAAGTCGAGAATGATCTCACCCAGCGGAAATTCCCAGTCGAACTCGACGCGGGTCGTGTCGAGGTAGCGCATCTCCCTGTAGACGCCACGCCGCTCGGTGCCAAGCGTCATGATGGGGCCGATGTAGTCGGCGGGCGCCATGATGCGCGCCTTCACGAACGGCTCCTCCACGCGCTCAATGGAATTCGGCTCCGGCATTTTCGACGGATTCTCGAGCAACTCCATCGTTCCATCGACGTGATAGATATGGTATTCCACCGACGGCACCGTCGTCACGAGATCGAGATTGAACTCGCGCTCGAGCCGCTCCTGGACGATCTCCATGTGCAGCAAACCGAGAAATCCGCACCGGAAGCCGAATCCCAGTGCGGTGGACGTCTCCGGCTCGTAGTTAAGTGACGCGTCATTCAGCTGCAGCTTGGATAGCGCGTCGCGCAGTTGTTCGTACTGCTGCGTGTCGGTCGGGTAAAGCCCCGCGAACACCATCGAGTGCACGTCCTTGTAGCCCGGCAGCGCTTCCGTCGCGCGACGGGTGGCATCGAAGATCGTATCGCCGGCGCGGGTCTCCTTCACCGAGCGCACGTTGGCGACGACATACCCTACTTCGCCCGGCCCCAGTTCGTCGGTCTCCACCTGCCGCAGCTGGAGGTAGCCGACCTCGGCAACGTCGTACTCGGCGTCGTTCGCGCCGAACGTGATCTTCGTCCCTTTGCGAAGATGTCCGTCAACGACGCGGATGCTCGGAATAGCGCCCCGATACCGATCGTAGTAGGAATCGAACACGAGCGCGCGCAGTGGCGCCTCGGGATCGCCTTCCGGAGGGGGCACGCGACGGACGATCTGTTCCAGCACCGACTCGATGCCGATTCCTTCCTTCGCACTCACCATCAGAATGTCGTCGGGATCGGCACCGATCAAGTCGTGCAACTCCTGCTTTCGCCGTTCAGGCTCGGCGCCCGGCAAATCAATCTTGTTGAGCACCGGGAGTATCTCGAGGCCGGCGTCCAGCGCGAGAAACAGGTTCGAGAGCGTCTGCGCCTGGATGCCCTGCGATGCGTCCACCACCAGGATGGCCCCTTCGCAGGCGGCGAGCGAGCGGGACACTTCATACGTGAAGTCCACGTGCCCCGGGGTGTCGATCAGGTTGAGCTCGTAGCTGCGGCCGTCCTGCGCCGCGTACGTCATCCGGACCGCATTCAGCTTGATCGTGATGCCACGCTCGCGCTCGAGGTCGAGTGTGTCGAGGACCTGCTCCTTCATCTCGCGCTTCGCCAGCGCGCCGGTCTTCTCGATCAATCGGTCGGCAAGCGTCGACTTGCCGTGATCGATGTGTGCGACGATGCAGAAATTGCGGATGTGGTCTAACTTCAAGCGATCCGGGATAAAAGGAGAGCGGCGCCGAGGGTCGGCTCGCGGTGCGAGTCTCGCGGCGGTACCAAACCATGAAATATAGCGCCTTCGACGCATAGAGTTCGCACCATTGCCCTCTGCTCTCTCCTCAGGTCGCGCCGATCTCCTCGATCCGGCGACGCTCGCGTCACTTGGCCGCATCGAAGTGGTGGCCCGATGGATCGTGGATGGATTCATCTCGGGGCTGCACCGGTCGCCGCGCAAAGGGTTTTCCGTGGAGTTCGCGGAGCATCGGCCCTATCAGCCCGGCGACGACCTGCGCTACATGGATTGGCGCATCGCAGCGCGGGCCAATCGCTGGATGCTGAAGCAGTTCGAAGAGGAGACCAACCTGCGGGCGTCACTCGTGCTCGATGTGAGCCGCTCAATGCACTGGGCAGGCGCCCCGGGAAGACTCACGAAGCTCGCCTACGCGGAACAACTGACGGCGGCCATCGCGCTCATTCTGCTCCGCCAGCGGGATGCGGTGGGGCTCATCCGATTCGATGACACGGTTCGCAGTGCGATCGGGCCACGCTCGAGCCGCACGCAGTGGCGCCGGATCATCGCGGCACTCGACGACCCTGGTTCAGGACACGCGTCCCACGCGCCAGAAGGTCTTGCCCGCGCCGCTCGCCTGGTTCGGGGACGCGGCCTCGTGATTCTCATCTCCGACCTGCTCGTGGAGCAGGACGCGGTGGAGCATGCGGTGCGGGGACTGCGCGCCGCGGGGCACGAGGTGACGGTCCTGCACCTCATGGATCCGGCCGAACGGCATCTCGACGGTTCTGGCGAAGGGCTTTTTGTCGACCCCGAATCGAACGAGTCGGTGCCGGTGGCAGTCGCCGACGTCCGTGCTGCCTATCAGGCCACCGTCACAGCCGCGATTGCGGAATGGCGCGCAGTGCTGGCGAGAGCGGGCGCAACGTACGAGCTCGTGATGACGGATGCGCCATTCGGTGTCCCGCTGCGATGCGCCTTCGCGGCCCGCCAGCAAGTGCCATGAACTTTCTCTC
>JBKJRV010000442.1:0-3699 GCA_046593115.1 Gemmatimonadaceae bacterium | reverse complement strand
GCGGCTCAAAGCCAGGCCGCCAGATGCGACCGGCTTGTCAAGAAAGTCGCCGAGCACGGCACCAAGCGGACGTGTCAACACAAAGGCTGCCCAAAACAGGAGCGTGCGCGAGATGCCACTCCAGAAGTATGCGCCTGCGATCGATATCAGAAGCGCGCCGAAGAGGGCCGCGGCCCCTAAGTATCCCAGACCGGCGGTATCCGCGGTCCAGTCGCCGAGCGCGGTGCCCAGGGTTTGCGAGAACATGATGGTTGCCCAGTAGAACATTTCGGACCTGGGCGTGCTCACTGACTCTACCGATACCGTGCCCATCGCGCGATACCACACCCCGAGCGATGCGAGCAGTAACAGTAGCAGGAGTAAGCTGCCACCCGAATAGCCGATACCGAGGGAGCGCGTCGCAAAATCGGCGAGCGTCGTGCCAACGGTAGTGGTCGCGATAATGGTGGCCCAGTATACGTACGGGCGGAAGCGTTTGGCTGCGATCTGTACGCCTACAGCAGCGACAAACAGCGCGGCGAAGATGACGGTTGCCGTGAGGTACCCCAGATTCATCGACATCGACGCCGCATCGCCGGCGGTTTCGCCAAGCGTAGTGGCGGCAATCTTGATTATCCAAAACAGCAGCGTGACTTCCGGCACCTTGCTGGTGGTACGGTCCGGGGTGGCGTTCACATCATCTCCTTACGGTCGCAAGTCACGATGCCTGGCGCATCGAGGTCAGCTGGAATGAAGCGGCGGGCTGGACCTCCACGGCCGGTCGCGGGTATCGTCGTGCCGACGCATGATGCGTCAACGCGGGCGCGGGCGACCAGCGCGGTGATCGGCGAGGGCTTCATCCGCCAGAGCGTCGAGAGTTCCGGCGCCGACATCGGCTTGCAGCGCACGGTCCCACATGGAGGCATCGAACGCGGCGTACCAGCGACGGAACTCGGAAAGCTCCTGCTCCGAAAGGCTCTGATGTCTCGTTCGAGCTTCTCAATCTTCGTCATGCTCCCAGTATACCCAAAAGCTTGTGGTTTGGCTAAACGCCTGAACTCAGCTGCAAGATCTCTGGGTGACGGGCGAAGTGATGCTGACCATGCGATACAGGGGCCAAGCTTTCAAACTGATGCCGTTCGCCTTGCGCTCTCCAGCGCCTCGTCAGCCGGTGCCGTCGACGAGACTCACCACCTCGCGGGCCTCGGCGAGTGCGGAGGCCGGGACGCGCACGGTCACGCCGCGGCTCGTGGCGCCCTGAAAGCCGGGCCCGAAGATGCCCACGGTGTCGTTGCCGTCGCGCACAGCTGGAATCTCGGCCGCCTCGAGCTGCGCCAGCGCAAGGTCGGCCTCGAACCCCGACGCAAACGTTGCGAGGACGCGCCACCCACTCTCACTCATAGCCCCTCCGGGTCGCGGCCTGTGTGGCCACACGCTGCAAAGCCAACACAGTTATTCCGCCACCGCCATGAATCCGCTCGATGGCGTCAGCCGGCCTTCCGCTACCGGCAACCCCCACGAATCGCTCAATAGCTTCCGGTGAACAGAGCGCTCCTGCCCCGACGGCACTCGCTGCACCCAGGCGCCATCGGACTGAAGCTCCCACGCCTGACGATTGTCGGCGAGACAGACATCCAGCAGGGAGCGCAGCCGATCATGAAGCGCTGGATCCTCCACCGGCGCACATGCCTCCACTCGCCGGTCGAAGTTACGCGGCATCCAGTCGGCCGAACCGATGATGTATTCCCCGGAGCCATGGTTCGCGAAGTACCAGATGCGTGAGTGCTCGAGAAATCGTCCGACGATACTGATGACGCGTATCCGGTCGCTCACACCCGGAAGACCGGGTCGGAGACAACAGATGCCACGCACGATGAGATCGATCTCGACACCCGCCTGCGATGCGCGATACAGTGCGGAGATGGCAACGGCGTCCACCAGCGAATTCATCTTTGCGATTATCCTCGCAGGCCGCCCGGCCGCCGCATGCGCCGATTCCCGCTCGATGAGCTCCATGAATCGCAGTCGCATATTCGCGGGCGCCACCAGCAGCTTGCGATAGAAGATCTGGCGCGAGAATCCTGTGAGCGAATTGAAGAGATCACTAACGTCCGCGCCGATGGACGGGCTGCAGGTGAACAGTCCGATGTCGGTGTAGACGCGCGCCGTGCGGGAGTTGTAGTTGCCGGTGCCGATGTGCACATACCGCCGAATGCCATCGGGCTCACGACGGACCACGAGCGCGGTCTTGGTATGCGTCTTCAACTGTGGAAGACCATACGTGACATGGACGCCATAGGCCTCGAGCTGACGTGCCCACGTAATGTTGTTCGTCTCATCGAACCGGGCCTTGAGCTCCACCAGCACCGCAACCTGCTTGCCGCGCTGCGCGGCCTCGGTCAGCGCCCGCACGATCGCGGTGTCACCCGACGTCCGATACAGGGTCATCTTGATCGCGAGCACGTGCTCATCCTGCGCCGCAGTCGCAAGAAACCGCTCCACCGTCGCCCCGAACGAGTCGTAGGGATGGTGCACGAGGATGTCACGCTCGCGGATGACGTCGAACATCGAACGCCCCTGATCGCGCAACACCACCGGCACACTCGGCACCAGGCTCGGATCGCGAAGCTCGGCGATGTCGAGCGACGCGAGCGACAGCAGATCCGCGAGGTCGAGCAGTGAGCCGGTCTCCTGGATATCCCGATTGGTCAGCGCCATGACTTCGGGCATCTCGGGATCGTGCAGCTCCTCAATGAGCAGAGCCCGCAAATGCGCCGGCATCTCCGGACTCACCTCGAGACGCACGACCTCGCCGAACCGTCGCTGAAAAACCTGCTCCTCGATCGTCGCGAGCAGGTCTTCCGGCTCCTCGACATCCGCGAGGTCGATGTCGGAATATCGCGTGATGCGAAACGGATACCAGCCAAGCACATCCATCCCGGAGAAGAGCGCTCCCAGGTTGGCGCCGATGACCTGCTCCAGAGGGACAAAGTGGTTCGGGCGGCCCGCGGGCACCCAGCGCGGCAGACTGCGCGGCACCTTCACCCGCGCAAAATGCACCGTGTCCTCCGCGGGATCGCGAATCTCGACCGCGAGCGAGAGCGAGAGATTCGAGATATACGGAAACGGGTGCCCCGGATCCACGGCCAGCGGCGTAAGGATCGGGAAGACCTGCGTCTCGAAGAAAGCATCGATCCCGCCCCACTCGGCCGCTGAAAGCTCGGACATCGTGAGCAGTCGCACTCCCTTCTCGGCCAGCGCGGGCAGGAGCTGCGTCGAGATCAACGTGCGCTGAAGGGTGAGCAGCTCGCTGACGCGACGATCGATGGCATCGAGCTGTTCCTGGGGCGTCAGGCCATCAGGGGGGGTAAGCGTCACGCCCGCTGCGACCTGCCGGCGCAATCCCGCAACCCGAACCATGTAGAACTCGTCGAGGTTCGAGCTGAAGATGCCGGTGAACTTGAGGCGCTCGAGCAGCGGATTGCGCGGATCCATCGCCTCTCGCAGCACCCGCGCGTTGAACTCGAGCCAGCTCAGCTCGCGATTGATGTAGGGAATCGAAAACACCGGATGCGTTCCGGTGCTGCTCAGTGGCGTAGGACTTTTCACCACCGGAGCCTCGGGCGATTCAGAGTGGGTTGAAAGCAGCAAGCAGCTTGTAGGATAACGCCGCGATCAGCGCGGACGCGGGGATCGTGATGACCCACGCCCAAACGATAC
>JBKJRV010000350.1:0-4972 GCA_046593115.1 Gemmatimonadaceae bacterium | reverse complement strand
CTCCCATTAGCCAGAGGAGGTGCGGTGCCAGAAAAGCACCTCCCACACCAAGCAGCACCGCGATGATTGCACCAAGGGCCAGCACTTGAACGGCAGTATGGGCCGCCCCCTCGTGATCGCCTTCGCCGATACGCCGAGCGACCGTCGCTGCGGCCGCGATACTGAGTCCGAGCGCGATCGCATAAACCATCGCGAGCATCGATTCGGTGATGCCGACCGTGGCAATCGCGTTTGGTCCGAGCTTCGCGACGAAGAAGATGTCGGTCACCGCAAAGACGGACTCCAGCACCATCTCGAGAACCATCGGGATCGCGAGCAACAGAATTGACCGACCCACTGGCCCGTCGGTGTAATTCTGGTGCGATCCGCGAATGGCTTCGCGGAGTGTCGTCCACAGGCTATGCTGCTCCGCCGGCGGCTCTGGAAGCGACGTATCGATGGTAGTCATTCGCGAGCGCCAAGGTACTACCATCCGTCTTATCGTGCACGCCAGCGTTCAGCGTGCCCTGATCCACGCGAATCAGCGCGATCTTACCTCAGCGGCCCTCCGCGGCCGGCACCCTCGAGAGCGTGAGCGCTACTTCGGCGACGCCCAGCCTGCGCTGATTTCAATCAGGGCTTGATCGGGAAGGGGGCGTTGCGAATGATCTCGTCCACGGTCTTGTAGGGCCCCCGACGCTCCTGAGTCGGTTGGGTCGGCCGAGGACGCGGCGCCGTGGCCGACGTGTCGATCTGTACCTTCGTCGCGGACGCAACGCCAACTGCTTCGCTTGACTCACTCGCGCTGCTTTCCGGAGACGCCGGCGCCCTGGATGCTGGCGCTTTTGGTGCCGGAGCGCGCCTTGCCGCCGGAATGCGCTCGGTCGCCGACGTCACGTCCGTTCGCTTCGCATTCTGATTGGCCAGCTCGAACTCCGAAACTCGGGTTTGTTCGAGGTCGCGCTCGAGAGCGGTGTTGTCCGTCGCATCGGCGTGGCCGCACGCCGTTGCGGCAAGCAGCGCACAGATTCCAGTAAAACGACGCATCGACAGGGTCATGACAGGCTCCCGAGGTTCTCACTCACGACGTCCGGCGTGCGAAGATCGCAACCGTGGGTCAGTACTACACCAAAGTCCTTCGCCGGAGCCGTCCTGCGCAGTGCCGCATTTGTGCCGTACCGGGTCACCTCTTCCCAACCGTGGATAAGTCCCCGTCACGCGCTCAGTCTCGTCGCCAGGGCTCCGCCACCTTCACTCGCACCTCGACGCCACCCATGAAGGCGATACCGGTAACCCGCACCACAGGTCCATCGGGGGTGGCATAGGCAGGCTCTGCCACGCGGTCTTCGAAGCCACCCATGATGGCGATCCCATCGGTTTCGACGCGAACGTTTGGACCCACCGTGATCTCGGCTCCACCCATGAACGCGATGACCCGGATGTTCGTGACGCCAGCGCCGAGACGCGCATGGCGCAAGTCGAGCTCAACGCCGCCCATGAACGCAACCACGTTCAGCGATGCCGGCACGCTCCACTCGCCCCGACGAGTCACACCACTCATGAAAGCCACGAACGTCTTTCTGGAGGCGCGAGGCTGATACGCGGAGACCGGAGCCGGGCGAGAGTCCGGGGCCGCCACGCCGGATTCATCTGGTGCTGAATTCGGAAGTCCCGCGAGCTGCGCGCGCACATCCCCAGGCGTGGATGCCTTGTATATCAACTCCAGGCGTCGCTCGAACTCCTCGACGGTGATCCGATCCTCAGCGAAATGATCGCTGAGGACGCGCCCGACATCTTCCCTGGCCTTGTCGAGTGAAAGTGCAGGCAGCGGCGGGTGCTCGGGCATGAGTTACCGGTGAATGATGGTGAGCGCACACTACAGGTGCGCATGCCTCTCCGGCAACAACGTGTGCGACCGCTCGCCTGTTACACGAACGCCGCTCTTACCGCCGGTTGCCAACGATCAGCGATCGCTCCCGTGCCGAACGGCTGGAAGGCTCCACAACGTTCACACGCACCGTGTCCAGGGAAGCAGCGGACGCAGCACGCGCGGAATCGCCCGGTGATAGAGTAACGCTCTGGGAATGCGCACTCCGAGCCCCGAACCCGACGAGCGCGATCACGAACATGGGCAGCGAACGACGCGCCCAGTGGCTGCGTACCAAGTGCTGCTCCCGTAAACGAAAGTAAACGTCTGTTTGAAAATACGGAAAGGGAAAAGCAACGGGCTGGGAGGTCGCTCCGCAGCTGCGCCTCTGGCAATCCAACATGCATCGGAACCGGGATCTATTTCCGCAAGGGCCACGGCAACCAGATTAGAAATTTCCAATGTGATTGGCAGTTGCGTTCACCGTCTCGCGGCGGTCTTTATTACAGACTCCCCCGCCTCTGGACGCCCTCATGCTCATTCGCTTCAAGGCCCTCGTTTTCAATCACTTTGAGCGACTGTTGGTGCTGCTGGTGCTCGCGTCGATGCTCTTCATTCATTCCGTCGTCGATTACAAGGTCGGTTTTCTCTCCTTCTACTTTCTGCCCGTCATCGCCGCTGGATTTTTCCTCGGTCGCAATTCGGGGATATGGTCGGCGGTTCTGATTGCTTCACTCGTGGTATTCTTCCAGTCGGTCAGTGGCATTGCGGGACCGCCCGGGCTGCGTCCAAGCGCCCTCCTGACTCTCGGGCCGTGGGCAGGCTTCCTGGTACTCACAGGATACGTCGTCGGCACACTCGCGGAGCAGAAGGACCGCGCGGCTCGCGATCTCCGTGAGACGTACGTGACGATGCTCGAAGTACTCACGTTCTATATCGAAGCGCGCGACCAGCACCGTGGTCACAGTTATCGCGTGGCGCAAACGGCGCGGCTGATCGGCGCCAAAATGGGACTGGACGAGCGGACTCTGGAGAATTTACGAGTGGCCGGCCTTCTGCACGAGATTGGCGCCGCCGACCCGCAGCTTCAGCGTCTGTTCAATGCGCACCCGGCGGTCGTCGACAGCGTTCCTGTCGCGCGTGCGCTTCAGGGAGCGCGCGCGCTGCTGGCCGAGTATGCGCGCTATCACGAGCTCGTTGGCGCTGAGTGGCCGATCGAAACCATCGGCGTTTCAGAGGCGACAAAAGTGCTTGCGGTCGCCGACGCCTATGAGACGCTGCTGCTCGCCACCGATACCCATGCGTCGGTATCCCCATGGAGCGCCCTGGAAGAGATCGAGCGGGGCTCGGGCCGTATCTTTGGCGCGGCGGCCGTTGCTGCGCTCCGAGCGATCAAGAGCCGTCCTGGTGGTGCGGAACAGCGACCTGCACTGACGCTGGTGGGCTGAGCAACGACCGCACTGCCCGCGCGTCGCCCACCGCCGCACCACTGGCGGTATTGTCGAAGATCACCCATACCGGGACACCACGTGCTTCATGGCGCCTGATCTGGCCCGCCAGGTTAGCCAGCTGCTCCTCAGTATACTCCGAGTAGTATATTCTCGGCGACCCGTGCCATCGGTAGTAGACGAGGCCACCCCAGCCACCTGGACGTGACGCTTCTTCGACACGGGCCGGATCGGCTGCCACACGCGCGACGCGGTGGTCCCGGAGAAAATCGTCAACCGGGCCAATGAACCAGCTGGGATGCCGCGGCTCGCACACCACGTCACCGTCGAAACGCGATCGCAGCAACTCGATAAACGGAGCGACCACTGCTCGATCATACGCGAAGCTGGGAGGCAATTGGAGGAGCAGCGGTCCCAACTTCGCGCCGAGCGTCAGGACCTCGGCCAGGTATCGATCCAGTTCCTCCGCCGCGTTTTCGAGTTTGAGTCGGTGCGAGATCTCTTTCGGGATTTTCGTGGCAAACCGGAAGTCGGGACCGACCGTCTCGACCCAGCGGGAGTAGGTCGCCGGACGATGCGAGCGGTGGAAAGTGGAGTTCAGCTCCACTGCCGTGAAGGTCCGCGCGTACCGGGCGAGGTGAGATCCATCACCGGGAAAAAGTGTTTCGAATCGACGCGCGATCGTCCAGCCTGCGCAGCCGATACGAACATCGGAACGCTGCCGCTGCTTCTCGTTGGGATCCACCGTCTCCATGATTAAGTGATGATCGCGAGAAGGGTGCCCGGGAGCGGAGGCGCATCCGATCCGGATACGCACACGCGCTGGCGCATGCTCGCGCTGCTGGCGACCGCCGAGCTGCTCGGCATGGCGACGTGGTTCACTGGAAGCGCCGTGGCGAACGCGCTGGCGGCGCGCTGGGCGCTCGGCGAGAGCGAGGCTGGCTGGCTCGCGACCGCAGTACAGGTGGGCTTCGTCGCGGGAACGGCGATGGCTGCGCTGCTGAATCTCGCCGATACCGTGCCTTCACGAACGTACTTCGCCTCGGGGGCGATACTCGCGGGGGTCTTCAACGCACTCCTGCTAGCGGCCCCGTCGTTCACAGCCGCGATTGTACTTCGCTTCCTCACCGGAGCCGCGCTCGCGGCCGTGTATCCGCCGGCCATGAAGATGATTGCGACCTGGTTTGCGGATCGGCGTGGGATCGCCATCGGCACGATCGTGGGAGCGCTGACCGCTGGCAAGGCGTTGCCTTATCTGATCCAGGCGATGCCTGACGCCAGTGTGTCGAGCGTACTCGGCAGCGCATCGGTCGGGGCGATTGTTTCAGCGCTCCTCGTGGTGCTTTTCTATCGCGACGGACCCGTCCCCTTCCCCCGCCGCGCGTTCTCCTGGTCGCTGGCTGGCAACCTCCTGCGGTCGCGCGAGTACCGCCTGGTCCTGGCAGGATACTGCGGTCACATGTGGGAACTGTATTCGTACTGGGTGTGGATCCCCGCGTTTCTGGCGGCGAGCCTCGTCGGTTCGGGAGTCACCGCAAACACCATCTCGGTTCTCGCGTTCCTGTCGATTGCGATCGGGGCCATTGGATGCCTGTGGGGCGGCATCGTCGCGGACCGGATCGGGTATGCCAGGCTCGTGGTGATGTCGATGGCGGTAAGCGGCACGTGTGCGCTGCTC
>JBKJRV010000346.1:0-3691 GCA_046593115.1 Gemmatimonadaceae bacterium | reverse complement strand
GGATTGGACGGCCCAACAACTCGCCGAGGCACGCACGAACGGAGTGGTCCAGAGCCGCGTGATCAGAAAGCCCCAGGGATGGATGAACTACTCGGTGCCGGCAGCCGTCATTGATGTGCGCGTGAGATGATGAGTTGATGGCTCTGGCTACCGGGTGGCAGGACCCGGATCGGTTGCAGGGCTGAACCGCGTCGTGGATGTCGCGATCGCAGCTTCCATCAGCCCGGAAGCAGTTCCTCCAGCGCAAGCCGGGTCTTCGGCGCGAGCATGTCCTCATCGAAGTACCGGGTGACCATCTCGAGTGCCCCGTTAACGGACGAAACATTCAGATAGCGCAGCAGATAGCGTACGTCATCGAGATCGCGAAACTCCTCGCCCAGCCGCATGGACGCGCACTTCATCGCCAGCAGATATTCCGGCCGGGCCGTAAAGACCCTGAGGTGTGGTAGCTCGAGGTACGGATCGAATTGCCCTCGCGGGCTGAGAAACGGCTTGACCGCGTCGTTCAGCCACGACTCCGGCACCCCCTCGTGCCTGGCAACCCGCGCCGCCGCTTCGCGGATCAGTCGAGTCGGCCGGAAGAATGCGTCAAGGTCGCGTGTTGCCGGCCGGGCATTGAGAACCAGACACATGACCGCTCCGCCGACGAGGTAAATCTCGCCTTCGACCGCCTCAGCCGAGAGCTCGGCATCCAGCAGCTCGAGCAGTCGCCTGATATCGGCCCGTGTCAGCGTCGCGGAATCGGCCACCAGCGCCTCGTGTCAGACACGCGCGCCGAGGGTGGCGTCGACGAAAAGGTTTCGCCGTCTGAAGGCGACGGGCGAGGCGCGCAGCAGGTGCGGCCGGAGGCTCCGGAGGAGAGTGGCGAACCACGGCGTGTCGAGCGGCGCGACCATCGAGGCCCACACGGGTGGCTCGATACGCCGTGTGTGACACGCGTGCTCGACCATCGCCGCGACATAGTTCCTGAGGAACGGGGTGAGCGCCGCCACATCCGCATGATCGACCGCATTCACCAGGTCGGCCGACGCGGTGGCAGTGAGGAAGTCGTTCAGCTCCGCGAGCACAAAGCGGTGATCCGCGTCCCCGGCGAGGAGTGCCAGGAGCTCGGCGAACCTCAGTCGGGCAGGCCGAAGAACGGACGACAGGACGTAGTCTGAGAGATCTTTGCCCGCCGCCGCGGCATCTCGGCGCAGCAGGGCCTTCTCGCGCGCGGTGACGCGGATCTGCAGGAAGTGGGACTTGGTGGTCACGACACACAATGGCAAGCGGCGAAGCATTTGTCAATACGTCTGTAATGACAAAAGTATCGCCGGTGCCACTACGAGAATAGGTACGTTGAGGCGCTGGAGTCGGATGTGGAAACGAGAGCAGTAGCAGTTTGCAGACGGTCGTCCGAAGACGTTGAGCGACGGAGAGACGCCTGATAGCCGCAGAATGCACTGCAAAGTTCGACGTATCACGTAGTGGCAATCTTCACCAAAGAATGCCACCCCGTGCGTTTGTTCATTATGCATAACAGATAAACTGCTATAGGGCTTACTGTTATAATGCCAACTTAAAGTAAAAGATTAGCATCTGTTTATCCGCTTTGACGCCAGCGGTCAGCATTTTTATTTTCGATTCGTGTCTAGCACTCATCTGCGCAGAGTGCTAACTTCCGTCCTCGAACCATTGAACCACACCCACCGGAGGGGCTGCAACTCATGGCCACCAAGAACGCTTCCAGCGTGAAAGTCAGTCCGCTGGCCGACCGCGTCGTCATCAAGGCGCTCGAAGAGAGCGAACAGATGCGCGGCGGACTCTATATCCCCGATACCGCCAAGGAAAAGCCGCAGCAGGGCCAGATCGTCGCCGTTGGACCGGGCCGCTTCGAGAAGGACAAGCGCGTCCCCATGGACGTCAAGGTCGGCGACAAGGTGCTCTACGGTAAGTACAGCGGCACCGAAGTCACGCTCGACAACGAGCAGTACCTGATTCTGCGCGAGTCAGACGTCCTCGCCATCATCTAACTCCGCCAGTCTCTTCTCAAATAAGGAAATCTCCACATGGCTCCCAAGGAACTCCATTTCAACGTCGAGGCACGCGCGGCTCTCAAGCGCGGCGTCGATAAGCTTGCCGAGGCCGTAAAGGTCACGCTCGGCCCCAAGGGCCGGAATGTCGTCATCGACAAGAAGTTCGGCGCACCGACCGTCACCAAGGATGGCGTGACCGTCGCCAAGGAAATCGAGCTGTCTGATCCGCTCGAGAACATGGGCGCGCAGATGGTCAAGGAAGTCGCCACCCGCACCTCCGATAACGCGGGCGACGGCACCACCACCGCCACCATTCTCGCCCAGGCCATCTTCCGCGAAGGCCTCAAGAACGTCACCGCCGGCGTCAACCCGATGGCGCTCAAGCGCGGCATCGACAAGGCCGTCGCTGCGGTCGTCGAGGAGCTGAAGAAGGTCTCAGTCCCCACGGCCGGCAAGAAGGAAATTGCCCAGGTCGGCTCCATCTCCGCGAACAACGACAAGGAAATCGGCGATCTGATCGCCGAAGCGATGGAGAAGGTCGGCAAGGATGGCGTTATCACGGTCGAAGAGGCCAAGGGTCTCGAGACGAGCCTGGAGACGGTCGAGGGCATGCAGTTCGACCGCGGCTACCTCTCGCCGTACTTCGTCACCGATCCGGAAAAGATGGAAGCGGCGCTTGAAGACGCCATGATCCTGATCCACGACAAGAAGATCTCGTCGATGAAGGATCTGCTCCCCATCCTCGAGAAGGTTGCCCAGTTGGGTAAGCCGCTGCTGATCATTGCAGAGGACATCGAAGGTGAGGCGCTCGCGACGCTGGTCGTCAACAAGCTGCGTGGCACGCTCCGCGTCTGCGCCGTCAAGGCGCCGGGCTTCGGCGATCGCCGCAAGGCAATGCTGCAGGACATCGCAGTGCTCACGAACGGCCAGGTCATCAGCGAAGAAGTCGGCTTCAAGCTCGAGAACGCCGTCATCACCGACCTCGGCAAGGCCAAGCGGATCACGGTGGACAAGGACAATACGACGCTGATCGATGGCGCCGGCGAAGACACCAAGATCCAGGGCCGCGTCAACGAAATCCGCGTCGCGATCGAGAAGTCCACGTCCGATTACGACAAGGAGAAGCTCCAGGAGCGTCTCGCGAAGATTGCCGGCGGTGTCGCGGTGATCAACGTCGGCGCCCCCACGGAAGCGGAAATGAAGGAAAAGAAGGCTCGCGTCGAGGATGCGCTGCACGCCACGCGCGCCGCGGTCGAGGAAGGCATCGTCCCCGGTGGTGGTGTCGCGCTCGTCCGCGCGGCCCGTGCGCTCAAGGGTCTCAAGTTCGATGACCACGAGGAGCAGATCGGCGTCGAGATCGTTCGTCGCGCCATCGAAGAGCCGATGCGCATGATCGTCCAGAATGCCGGCGGCGAAGGCTCGATCGTGGTCGAGAAGGTGCGTGGCTCGAAGGATGATGCCTTTGGTTACAACGCCCTCACGGACACGTACGAGAACCTGGTCCAGGCGGGTGTCATTGACCCGACCAAGGTGACCCGTACCGCGTTGCAGAACGCGGCGTCGATCGCCGGCCTCCTGCTCACGACCGAATGTCTGGTCGTCGAGAAGAAGGAAGAGAAGTCGGGCATGCCCTCCGGTGGTCAGGGCGGTGGCGGCGGCATGGGCGGGATGTACTA
>JBKJRV010000327.1:0-4286 GCA_046593115.1 Gemmatimonadaceae bacterium | reverse complement strand
GCTCGAAAGGTAATACGCGCCTCGTTTCCGCGCACCAGGATTCCTTCGACGCGCAGTCCGGCACCGACGACGCGCAGGGTCGCCGCGGAAATGAGCGCCTCCGCCGGCGGCGGCAGGGGCCCGAAGCGATCGCGCAGCTCGGCGCGGAGCGCCTGGATGTCCGCATGCGCGATCATGCGCGTGAGACGGCGATAGATGTCGAGCTTCACTTCCGGCGATGGGACATACTCGTCCGGGAGATACGTCGGCACATCCAGCGAAACGTCCGCGGGGACCGGCTTGGGCTTCCCCTCCCCCCGAAGAACGCGCTGCACGGTCTCCTCGAGCATCCGCATGTACAGATCGAACCCCACCGCGTGCACGAACCCTGACTGCTCGGAACCGAGGAGATTGCCGGCGCCTCGCAGCTCGAGATCCTTGAGCGCAACGCGATAGCCGGAGCCAAGCTCCGTATGATGTTCCAGGATCTGGAGCCGCTTCTCGGCTTCGGGATCGACATCGTCCGGAACGACGAGATAACAGTAGGCGCGACGGTGCGATCGTCCAACGCGTCCGCGAAGCTGGTAGAGCTGGGCGAGTCCGAAGTGATCCGCCCGGTTGATGAACATGGTGTTCGCATTCGGCACATCGAGCCCGGATTCGACGAGAATCGTCGAGACGAGGATATCCACCTCGGCAGCCACGAACCGATGCATCACTTTCTCGAGCGTGCTTTCCTTCATCTGGCCGTGCGCGACGGCAACGCGGGCGCGAGGGACCACGCGACGGATGTGATCCGCGATCGCCTCGATGGTCTCAATGCGATTATGGACGAAGAACACCTGGCCGCCCCGATCGAGCTCGCGACCAATGCCCTCCTCAATGAGTGCGTCATCCCATGGCTCGACGAAGGTCAGCACGGGCGAGCGATCGCTCGGCGCGGTCTGCATGAGCGTCATATCGCGAAGGCCCGCGAGCGACAGGTGCAGCGTTCGCGGAATAGGTGTCGCCGTCAGAGTCAGCACATCGGTGTCCACGCGCAGCTGCTTCAGCCGCTCCTTATGCTTCACGCCGAATCGGTGTTCCTCGTCCACGACGATCAGTCCGAGCTGGCCGAAGACGACATCGGGGCTCAGCAGCCGGTGCGTACCGATGATGATGTCCACCTTGTTCGCCGCGAGATCGGCCAGGACGACCGTCTGTTCAGCTGCCGTCTGGAAGCGACTGAGGGTCGCGATCCGGATGGGGAAGTCCGCGAGGCGGTCACCGAACGTGCGTGCGTGCTGATCTGCCAGGATCGTCGTGGGGACCAGCACCGCCACCTGCTTGCCCGACTGCACTGCCTTGAACGCGGCGCGCACGCCGATCTCCGTTTTCCCGTAGCCAACGTCGCCCACGAGGAGGCGATCCATGGGACGCATGGATTCCATGTCGCGCTTTACCTCCTCGGTCGCCTTGCGCTGGTCGGGCGTGTCTTCGAAGAGGAAGGACGACTCGAGCTGACGCTGCCACGCGCCGTCGGGGAGGTGCGGGGGCCGCGATGCTACTTTGCGTCGGGCGTAGAGATCGAGCAGCTCCTCGGTCATTTCCTGGATCGCCCTGCGCGCCTTGTCGCGCTGCTGCGACCACTTCTTCCCACCCAGGCGATGCAGGCGTGGCGGCGGCGCGTCAGCGCCCAGATCTTCGGAGGAGCGGTATCGCTCGATCTGGTCGATGCGATACAGCGGGACATTCAGACGATCGCCGCCCTCGTACTCGATCACCGCCACTTCGATCGTGCTTTCGCGCACAAAGATCTGTTCGATGCCGCGATAGATGCCGACGCCCTGCTCCAGGTGCACGACGAAGTCGCCGGGCTTCAGCGCGGTGACCGTCTCGAGGGTGCCGCCGGTGACGTATTTCCGTGCCCGGCGGATCCGCCGCTCGCGCCGGAAGATCTCGTGGTCAGTGAGGATGCGAATCCCGGCATCCTTTGATGTGGGGGGGATGATGAAGCCGCCGTTGATCACGCCGATCGCGAGACTGGCGCTCGCCCACGAGCGGCCGGCATCCTCGTTCAGCATCTCCTCCAGCCGTTCCGCCTGACCTTCGTTGTCGCAGAGAATGAGCGTCGGCATGGCGCCGCGCACCACCTGCCGGAGACGACGGATGTCCCTGTCGATCGAATCCGGAGGCAGCAGCGAGAAGGCAATTTCTCCGCTGTCGGTCAGCTCCAGCGTGGCCAGCGCACTCAGCGTCGCGAGCGCACCCTCCGGCGACTGAAAGAGCACTTCGCGCGACGAGGCATCCTCGCCGCGGCGCCGCGCCAGCTCAATGTGATGCTCGGCCTCGGCCCAGGTGCGGCGCATCTCCTGCTCGAGATGCGTATTGCGCGGAATGATCGCGATCGCGTCGGGCGGGAACAGGTCTGCCACCGATCGGCGTGGCGCGGTGCCGCTGGCGCCTGCGCCCTGCTGGCCGTCAACCGGAAGGAGAAGCGCGCGATCGGCATCGCGCGTGGAGCGTTGTGTCAGGAGATCGAAGTGCCGGAGCGCGATGATCTCGTCGCCCCAGAATTCGAGCCGCACGGGCTCTGCCATCCCGAATCCGTAGACGTCGAAGATGCCGCCCCGCACACTGAACTGTGCGACGTCTTCGACGAGGTCCACTCGCTCGAAGCCGATCGCCTCCAGGTGCGCGATGAGATCGAGTGGGCGACGCGTGTCTCCGCGCCGCAGCTCAATGCGTCCACCTTCCAGCGCTGACGGCAGTTGCGTTCGCTCGAGCAGGGCGCGTGCGGTCGTCAGCAGGATGCGCACCGCTCCGCGCGCGAGTTGATCCAGTGTCTCAACACGCTCGCCGGCCACTTCGAGATGCGGCTCGACTTCGCCGAAGCCCTCGCGGGGCGGATAGAGCGCCACCATGGGCGCGCGCTGGCCCCCCTTTGCCTCAACGAGCGTTCGCAGGTCGGCGAGCCAGCGCTCTGCCTCTGCGACACCGTCGGTGACCACAACAAAGAATCGGCCGGGCAGGCGACGCGCGAGCGCGGCCAGCGCCACCGCATCCGACGAGCCGGTGAGGCCGCCGATGGTGCGACGCGCCCCCGAGGCCGGCAGCGATCGCGCCACCTGGTCGAACGCTTCCAACCGCTCGATCGCGTCGAGCAATACGGGAAGCCCCATTATCCCCGTGCCCCGGTCGAGGCCACAACGCCCGCGGAGTCGGGCGCGGCCTTTCTCCGACTGTCGCGTGCAAGCGCCCCTTCGCATGCCACCAGGAACAAGGCGAGTACAAGGAGCGGACCGGCGAGCTCCCGGAGTGAAGAAGTCACGAACAGCGCTGACGTCAGATCAGCCGCGTCAGCGACGACCGTCGCGCGGCCGCCCTGCACGCGCGAGGCGAGCGCGCGGGCGTCCAGCCGGTCCAGCCGTGATTCGGCGGAGTCAGCATTCACCTCCAGCATCCCAATCGTCGTCTCACCGCTCACCCAGCGGTAGCCACCGGTGCGGCGCGGCGTGTCGATGGCCGATTCAGTCGCCGGCACACGCGACCCGTCCGGTGCCACCAGCGCGTCGGCACCACTTGGCACCATGACGCGATCCCCGGGCGCGGCTGTCAGCACGGTGCCGGGCGCGGTGCTGAGCCGCTGGGTGAGCACATCGGCGAGCCACGGCACGAATGCCGCCCGAATAGGCAGCGTTGTGTTCCGCGGGTCGAGCACCGAACCGACCAGGACATAGCCATCGCCACCCACGATCCATGGTTCGGTGCCGGCGAACGCCAGCGTGTCCGAGGTACCGCCAGGACGTCGTTGAAGCTTGTAGCGCAGGGTGACCTCCACGCCGGTAAGGGCACCGCCAGTCACACTCGTGGATCCTGACACCGGCGATCCGAAGCGCCATGGCACGCCGGCGCGCTCCAGCGCGCGGTTTGCAGCGCCGACCTGCACGGGGGCGGACGGCGCCATGATGAGGCTGGGGCGCGTACGTGCGTTCTCGGCGGCCACGATCGACACGCCGCTGCCAGTGGTCACCCGCGCCGCTTCCCTGAGAACGGCCAGCGCACTGGCGATGAACGGGCCGGCAGCGGGGTCGAGCGACACTGCCGGCGGCGCTCCGATCCACACTCCGAAATGGCGAACATCGTCGGCCCGAAGCTCGTCTGGCGCGATCTCGACAGAACCGGCAAGCCACCCACGTTCTCCCGGCGACGCCGTCACGACAACGGCCGCCTCGGATTCCGCTGTCCCACGCGCGAGCGTGCGGCCTGCCAGCGCCATGCGCCACGTGACCGAATCAGCACCCGCGATCCGGGCGTTGATGGCGCCG
>JBKJRV010000154.1:0-3631 GCA_046593115.1 Gemmatimonadaceae bacterium | reverse complement strand
AGTCGCAGCTCGACCGTTTCCTGATGAAGCTGACGATCGGCTATCCGAACCTGACGGACGAGAAGAAGTTGTTGCGCGCCGGCGGTGCAGCCAACGCGCTGGAGCATCTGCAGCCGGTTCTCGATGGCGACGACCTGCGGGAACTGCAGGACCACGTGTCGACGATTCATGTGAGCGAGAGTCTCGTTGAGTACCTGATGACGATCGTGCAGACGACAAGGACTCACCCGGATGTTTCGGTGGGTGTCTCCACCCGCGGCGCACTGACGTGGTTCAAGGCATGCCAGGCGCTGGCGATGGTGAGCGGACGTGATTTCGTGATTCCTGACGATATCAAGCGTCTGGCCGGCCCGGTGCTCTCGCATCGGATCCTGATGCGTGACCGTCGGATCGGTCGCGGCGATCACACCGCTGAGATGCAATTCATCGTGAAGACCGTCGGCGAGACACCGGTTCCACGCTGAGCTTCGCGGCGACTCGCGAACTCAGGGAAAGTCATGGCGCAGGCTACGACAGGAAGGCCAGAATTTGCGTTCAACGGCTACGTCCGGCTGACGCGTACCGGTACTGCCTACCTTCTGTTCACGCTCGTCATCGGATTCGCGGCACTCAACACCGGAAACAACGCTCTCTACATCGGGCTGGTGTTCATGCTGGGATGCCTGCTGCTCTCGGGCATCGCTTCGAAGAGTGGACTGCGCCACCTGACTGTCGAAGTGATCGACCTGCACGAGGCGTGGGCAGGAAAACCTTCGCAGGCTCGTTTGAGAATCGGGAATCGGTCACGGCTCTGGAACGTCCGCGACGTGATCGTGATCTGCCCTGACCTCAGCGAGCCGATCTTCATCCCGCAGATCCCGGGACGATCGGAACTCATCGTAGCCGCGCCGTTCGTGTTCGAACGACGTGGTCGCGTCCAGTTGAAAACGGTCGATCTGTACACGCGCTACCCGTTCGGATTTTTCCTGAAGAAGCGCCGCGCACGCATCGATAGCGAGGTCGTGGTCTTCCCGCGCCTGCTCGATCAAAGTGTCGTTGCCGACAGGTTTCTGGCCTTCACTGGTCAGCAGAACAGCGCCAACCGACCGGGACCCGGAAGTGAGATTCATTCGTTTCGAGACTACGCACGCGGAGACTCGCTGAGGCAGGTGTACTGGAAGAAATCAGCCAGCATCGGCAGGTGGATCGTGAAGCAGACCGATCTCGAATCGTCGCGCGCGGTGCATGTGATCGTCGACACTTACCGGGCCATGCACGTGACCGATGAACAGTTCGAAACCATGATCAGCGCTGCGGCGACATTCATCGAAGATGTGCTCGGTCGGGGCGCCGACGTGGTGCTCACGCTTCCGCGAAACAGCGTGCGCGTGCAGCAGGGACAGTCGGCCATGCCGCTCTTCCACGCGCTGGCGCTGGTCGAGCCGATCTACGAGCCGATGTACCACGCGATCGACCGGGGAACCGTGTTGTTCGCCCTGGAGAGGGTGCATGAGCCGCAGAGCGCGTGAGCTCGAAACGCTGCTGTTGACGATGCTCGCGGCGCTGCCGTTGTACTTCACCGGCGTCGTCGGGTCGATTCCTCTCGCGGCGTTCCATGTCGTGATGGCAGGCATTGCGGTCCGGGTGTGGGCGGGACGGGGACCGGAGCTCATTCCTCCCGTGGTGATGCGCACGATCGCGCTTCTCTACATCCCCTTCTACGTCTTCGACGCCATCGCGATCTCTCGAAGCGCCATCGGTGCTTCGACGCATCTGGTGCTGTTCATTGCGGCCTATCAGCCGATCGAGTCGATGCGTGCGAACAACCAAGGGCAGCGTTTGCTCACGACGGCCTTGATCTTCACGGCCAGTCTCGCGACGTCGACCGATATCTCGATTGTCCCGTTCGTGCTGCTCTTTGCGTGGCTCATGTTCCGGCAGCTGATGTACGTCAGCCACCTCGAATCGACGCGCAGCGTGGGCCGCGACTTCTCGATCGCTTCTCCGTCGCGCTCGGCGATTCTCTACGTCCTCGGCACGGCACTGATCGCGGCCGCATTGTTTCCGCTGATTCCCCGCCTGAGGAATCCGATTGTTCGCGGTATGGCCGGAGCGCTCGGAAACAGCGCGACGGGATTGTCCGATTCGATCGATTTCAACCGGTCACGTACCAGCGCTCCCGATCCGGCCGTAGTGGCGCGGGTCTGGATGCCGCCCCAGACGGTACCGTTCTTCACGCCGCTGCGTTTGAAGGGAGCTGTCTACGACGCTTACGCCAGCAACGAATGGAAGCAGACGCGCCGCGATTTCAATGAGATCAGGGCGCGTCGCGGAGTGTTCAACGTGGCGCGCCCGGTTGGCTTCACACGGCCTGCCACCGTGCAGCAGCGGATGGCGCGAACCAGCCGGATCTACCTCCCATCAGGAACCTACGCCGTCTCGGGACTCGCGCAACTGTTCGAGGGTCCGACACGCGAGACCTTCACGACCTTCGTTCAACGCGACGAGGTCGTGTCGTATGAAGTCTCGATGGCACGTGCGACCGAGCCTATGCGCCTGGAGCGGGTAGTTTCCCCTGACTACCCGGTCACGGCGCCTGTGGCGGCAATGGCGCACCAGATCGTTGGCAACGAGATCAGGCCCGAACAGCAGGCGCGCATGATCGAGAGCTATCTCGTCCAGAACTTTCAGTACGTTCGCAACCCGTCGGAGATTGGCCGCGCCACGATGACGACCGACGAGTTCCTCCTCCGTTACCGCAAGGGACACTGCGAGTACTTCGCCGCCGGAATGGTGGCGCTCATGACCTCCCTTGGGACTCCGTCGAGAATCGTCGGCGGGTTTTATGGAGGTCGCCTCAATCCGCTGACTGGCTACTTCGTGATCCGGCGTGAAGATGCGCATGCCTGGGTCGAGGTCTGGGACGGAGCACGTTGGGGAACCTGGGATCCAACGCCGCCGACGCTGAGGCCGGGCAGCGCCGGCGCCAGTCTCCTGGACGCATACGCCACGGCGGTGACTGATTCGGTGAACTATCTCTGGGATCGCTACGTCCTGACCTACGGCATGGGAGACCAGGTTGCATTTCTCGTGGAGTTGATCTCGCGCGGCCGCGACGCGCTGGCCAGGGCTCGAGTCAACCTTGCCGGAGGGGTGCGCGCCGTGGCCGAACCGGACTATCTCTCGCTGCTCGGACTGGTCATCGCGGTGGGTGCGATCGTTGTGATGATCTTCAGGCATCGGCGCCCGGTGTTCTACGTCCTGGCGGAACGTCTCGAGCAACTGGGAGTGAAGGTTTCAGATGCGACGACGATGGATGAAGCACTCGCGCGCCTGCGGGTTGCGAATCCGCAGGCTGCCGGGCAACTCGGGCCACTCGTGCTTCTTTATGACGAAGAGCGCTTCTCGTCGCGCCCGAGCCGCGATCGCATCGCAGCCATCCGGCGTGGGCTGGCCGAATTCCGAGGCTGATTCCGGCCGCCTATTTGCCGGAGTGGAGTCGGCGGGGGTTGCGCATGAGCGCGATCATTTCGCGGACGGCGGCATCGAGCCCGACCAGTGAGGCGCGGGCGACGATCGAATGGCCAATGTTCAGCTCTTCGATTTCGGCGATCGCGGCAATTGCGTCGATGTTGCGGTAGGTCAGGCCATG
>JBKJRV010000244.1:0-3343 GCA_046593115.1 Gemmatimonadaceae bacterium | reverse complement strand
TGGTCGTATCCTCGAAGTAACGCGCTCCCATCTATAGAGCGGGTGCGGTCGCCTTGGGCGGTCGCACCCGCTAGTTTTTTTCGGGCATTCGTCTCCCACCCACGAATTCCCTTATGGCCGACGCCGCAGCACGCACCACGAACGACGCACCACGCGCAACCACCGCTCCCACACCCGTGGATCTGGTGGTCATCGGCGGCGGACCCGGGGGCTACGTCGCCGCTATCCGCGCCGCCCAGCTCGGCCTCTCCGTCGTGTGCGTGGAGCTCGACAAAACCCTTGGCGGCACCTGCGACAGTGTCGGATGCATTCCCAGCAAGGCGTTACTCCAGTCCTCGGAGCACTACGAATTCGCGCGCCTGCATTCGGCCGAGCATGGATTCACCGTTGGGGATCTGAAGCTCGACCTCGCGCGGATGCTCAAACGAAAAGAGGAAGTTGTCGCGTCGAACACCAAGGGTCTCGAATTCCTCTTCAAGAAGAACAAGATCACTTGGGCGAAGGGCAAAGGGACGCTGCACGCCGGCAATCTCGTCGCCGTTGAACAGAAGGACGGGATCACCCCATACCAGGCGAAGAATGTCATCATCGCCACGGGCTCCGTGCCGGTGCAATTGCCCTTTCTTCCGTTTGACGAAGAGCGCGTGCTGTCGAACGTGGGCGCGCTGCGCATTCCGAAAGTCCCGGGACACCTGGTCGTCATTGGCGGCGGTGTCATTGGACTCGAACTCGGATCCGTGTGGCGACGACTTGGCGCGCGAGTCACCGTGCTTGAGCTCATGCCGACGATCCTTCCCGGAAACGACGCCGACATCATCAAGGAAGCGGACAGGGTCTTCCGGAAGCAGGGTCTCGACCTGCGCACCGGAACGAAAGTCGCGGGCGCGCGCATCGAGAAGGATCGCGTTTCAATCGACGTCGAGAAGGACGGCGCGAAGGAAACCATTGACGCGGATCACGTGCTCGTGTCAGTCGGACGCAAGCCGTCACTCACCGGCATCGATGCGAAGGCCCTGGGATTGACGTTGGGGAAGCGCGGCGAAGTCGTCGTCGACTCGCAAATGCGCACCAACCTTCCGGGTGTCTACGCGATCGGCGACGTCGTCGGTGGAAAGCTGCTCGCCCACAAGGCGGAGGAAGAGGGAGTCGTCGCCGCGGAAGTCATCGCGGGCAAGCCTGTGGAGATGCACTACCGCTCGATGCCGTCAGTCGTCTACACGTGGCCGGAGATCGCCACGGTCGGCCTTGCCGAGCACGAGGTGAAGGAGTGGGGGCGCGCGTATCGCGTCGGGAAGTTTCCATTTTCGGCGAATGGACGCGCGCGCACCATGGGCGAATCGGCCGGACTCGTGAAGGTCATTGCCGACAAGGAGACCGACGAGCTCCTCGGCGTGCACATCATCGGGCCCAACGCTTCTGAGCTGATCGCCGAGGTGGTGCTGGCGTTCGAGTATCGTGGATCGGCGGAGGACATTGGGATCACGGTCCACTCGCATCCGACGCTGTCGGAGGCGGTCAAGGAGGCCGCACTCGCCGCGCTCGGCCGGGCGATCCACATCTGAGTTCCCGGTGGAGTTGATCCCGCAGGCGAATGCGCGCGGCGACGTGGCTCGAGCTCTCGTGCTGGGCGAGGTGTTCGGCACTCCGTAGAGCGAGACGCCGCTCTATGCGCTCGAGCGCGCGCTTGCCCTCGGCAGCCAGGAGTATCGCATCGCCGAGGTGGGGGGCGCCGCTGAACTCAAGGCAGTCGCGCTGTTTGGTTCGGTCGCGGGGACGGTTGGCACGGCGCGGTTGTTTCTTATCGCTCCGACGACTGGAGACATGCGCGCGTCAGCGGCGGAAGCGCTTGCGCATGCGGTCGGCGCGCTTGCAAGCGATGGTACACGTCTGGTGATCGCCGAGCTCCCCGACGACCGATGCTTCGACGGTATGCGAAAACTCCTCCTGGAGTTCGGCTTCCAGGAGGAGTCTCGTGTTGACGATCTGATTCGCGATGGTGTCGCGCTGACGTTTCTTCGCTACGAAATCCGAACACAGTAGCGATCGTTGCGTTACCACTCCGCCCGCAGCCCGCAGCCCGCAGCCCGCAGCCCGCAGCCCGCAGCGATTTACGCAGTACGCAGTACGCAATACGCAATACTCTATGGTTTCACCGGCTTTTTCGCCTTCACCTTCCCCTTGTTCTCGAGACCGATGGTGTCGCCCTTCGGCATTCTCAGCTCATCGGGATTTCTGCGCGTCTCGGGACCATCGCGCATGTCGCCGCGTCCGCGGTTGGAGCTCGTGTCTTCAATGCTGCGATCGCGACGGCGCTCCGGTCTGCGATTGCCCATCCGCATGATGCCGCCCATGCCGGTGCTGTCGGCAATGGTGAAGTCGAGGTTCAGCGCGCGGAACAGCTCGTTCGCGTTGTTGCCTTCGAGATTGTGCTTTCGACGCGAGCACGCGAGGGCCGCGCGCGTTTTCGGGCCGATCTTGCCGTCCACTGCACCGTCGTAACAGCCATCATCGGTGAGCGCCTGCTGAAGCGCGTGAACCTGATCGTGTGTGAGGCCGTACTTCCCTTTCGTCGACTCGCCGCGCTGTTGCGCCAGCACGAAAGAAGGAAGGATGGCAATGGCGAAAGCCGCGAAGATGGTGCGTTTCATTGGAAAGTCTCCGTTGCGGTAGGAGCACGAGGTGCGATCGGAAATCCTTCAGTAAGCTAGAACTTGATTGTGAGCAGCGGTGCCTTGCCAGGAACACGGGCCAAAGCCTGTGCTGCACCCGCGGGAGAGAACGAGAGACGCACGCCGCGGTCCTCGCGGCGCTCGGACCGCCGTGGCCGCGTCGTGCCTGCCCGTTTCGGTTCTATCATCTTCTCGATGAGGGCAACGCCCCCAATGGCACCCAGAGTAGTCATGGTCAAGGCGAGAACCGGGCTGCCCGCGCTCGCAAGCACGGCCACGCCAGCGCCCATCAATCCGCCAGCTACGGCGCCAACGACCACAAGCCGGCCCTCACCTGGCGTGTGATCGAACGGTTTTACGAGGACGCGGTCTCCGACCACGAGCCCGCCTATGAACCCCGCTGTCACGGTCCCGAAGCCAGCGACGGCGCTCACGTCGTCAGCTTCAACAAGCGGCGTCAAGGCAACCAATATTCCCAATGCGGAGGCGGTCGCGAGGCTGGTAACATCGCCGGCTGTGACCACATACGGCGCTCTGCGCACATACCGCAAACCAACCGGATAGCCTGCGAGACCTGCTGCGACAGCCGCCCCCACTGTCGCACGGCCAGACTCGTCTGCCTCGATCAGCCCCGACGCACCCATGACGCCGAGAGTGACTGCGGCGAGCGACGT
>JBKJRV010000282.1:0-2999 GCA_046593115.1 Gemmatimonadaceae bacterium | reverse complement strand
GTTCCTTCGCCAACGCGGCGCGGGTTGTGGCAACGGCATACTGCTGCTGATCGTCGCGTTCGGCCCGCACAGGGGTACGCTCGCTGGAACTGGCGACGACGCGCACCGCGCTCGAACCGACAAAGGCCCGCTCGAGCTCGCGGACAAACGTGGCGACCTGGATATGCTCCATAGTGCGGTTGCGAAAGTCGCCGACGATGATGCTGGGCGCGTCACCGCCGTGGCTTTCCGCATAACGCTTCATCCAGGGAGCATTGAGGCTCTGCGAGATGAGTTCGTTGGCGACCAGTCGGGAATCGGCGTCGTTCCAGCGACCCGAGAGATCGGTAACTGCAGTGGGCTCGATTCGGGCGACTCGCTTGTTGTTACAGGCCAGTGCGCCCATCGCGAGCATGGTGAGCGCCAGCGTTCGTGTGCTTCGCCCAGCGATTCGCGGAATGTCCCAGCTCATGGTGTCCCCGTGTAGGTAGTGCGCAGGGACAATGCACTCGTCGCACCGATCTGGAGACACGTGTTAAGTGCTTGTATGACAACATATTGCCTTCTGGCCGCGCGGCTGTGTGTCCGCACTCGTGGACGGGCGTGTCGTCCACGACGCGAGAAAGGTGGCGGGCCTCTGCGGCGCCAATCATCTTCCACGGACACTCACCCGGCCTCCCGACAACCAATGCAAAAGCGCTCCGACGAAATCGATTACCGCCTTATTGGCGATGACCTTCAGGGCGTCATTATCACGCTCGACCCGGGCGAAGGAGTGGTCGCCGAGGCCGGCGCCATGATGTACATGCAGGATGGGATTCGGATGGCGACGACGCTGGATGCGAACGCGGAGGGCGGCGGATTATTTGGCAAGCTGCTGAGCGGCGGCAAGCGCATGCTGATGGGCGAGTCGTTTTTCATCACGATGTTCGCGAACGACGACCGCCAGCGCCGCGATGTTGCGTTTGCCGCACCGTATCCGGGCAAGATCATGCCGGTGGACCTGAAGGCGTGGGGTGGATCCATCACGGCGCAGAAAGATTCGTTCCTCTGCGCCGCGCGCGGAACCGAGGTCACGATCGCCTTCTCGCGGCGGATTGGAGCTGGCTTCTTCGGTGGGGAGGGATTCATCCTGCAGAAAATTGCGGGCGATGGCCTCGCGTTCCTGCACGGCTCGGGCACGCTGGTGGAGATGGATCTGAAGCAGGACGAGCGCCTGCGCGTGGACACGGGGTGCCTGGTCGCCTTCCAGCCAACGGTTCAGTACGACATTCAGATGGTGCCGGGTGTGAAGACTGCGCTCTTTGGCGGCGAGGGGCTGTTCTTCGCACAGCTTGTGGGACCGGGACGCATTATTCTGCAGACACTTCCCTTCTCGCGGCTGGCCGACAAGATCATTGCAGCCTCACCCAGGGCGGGAGGCCGCATGCGCGAAGAGGGTGGGCCGCTCGGCATGATTGGCGGGATGCTGGACGGAAGGTGAGGGTGCACACGACGATGGTGCGGTTCGCGACGCTTTGCCTGATACTCGGCGGCCTGTCGGCGATGCGGGCGCTCCCGCCCTCGGTTCGCTGGGGTGAGCAGGGTCACAGGATGGTTGCGGAGGCCGCGGTTTCCACGCTGCCGGCGGCCATGCCGGAATTCTTTCGCAGGGCTGGTCCGCAGCTCAGCTATCTGAACCCGGAGCCGGACCGGTGGCGTGACCGCGGGGAGAGCGGGAGCGATCCCGCGATGAACGGTGCTCATTCTCCCGAGCACTTCATTGATTTCGAGCTGGTGACGCCTACAGCGCTAGCCGCACCGCACCGGTATGCATTCCTCGATTCGCTGCGCTCGGCTGGGGTGAAGGAGAATCCCGGCCTGTTGCCGTACCGGATTCTCGAGCTCACGCAGCGATTGCGCGTGGAATTCAAGCTCTGGCGAGCCACCACCGACGTCGAAAAGCGTTCGTTCATTGAAACCCGTATTCTCGACGATGCCGGAATCCTCGGGCATTACGTGGCGGATGGGTCCAATCCACACCATACCACCATCCATCACAATGGCTGGGTGGGTAACAATCCGAAGGGGTACGCGACCGATCGCGAGTTTCACTGGCGATTCGAGAACACGTACGTTGGCAAGAATATTCGGTTGGTAGACGTCAAGGCGGCGATGCGGCGTCCCGTCACCCTACGCGCTCCCGTTCGCGATTCCATCGTCAGGTACCTTCGCCGATCGCACGCCGAGCTCGATCGACTCTATGAGATCGACAAGCGGGCACGGTTCGACAGCCTGACGACGGCTGACGAGAATCGCCGATTCGCGACGGAGCGCCTCGCGGCTGGCGCCGAAATGCTCCGGGATCTATGGTGGACGGCGTGGGAAACGTCGGCGCTTCCCCCGGTGCCGGTTAAAGCTCCGTGAGCCGGCAGAGGGTTCGGGTATCGCAGAGTAGATCCCGACACTCGCTTCGCTCATGCGGGATGACAGGTGAGACCTTCGCTCATGCGGGATGACCGGTAGCGCGATACCTTACAGGAACTACCGTATTCGGACGACTAACGACAACGGACTCTCATGACCACCAGTCCCCAAACTGATTGGATGAATCATCCGGTCATCCGCAAGCTGGTCGATCAGGCGAACCAGCTCACGCTCGCGGAGCGGATCACGCTGGTGAAGGGCCTTGTTCCCGGCATCGCGACGCAGCTTTCAGAGCGAGAGTACCAGGGATTCGTCGCCGACATCCAGATCAAGGGCGAGCGCTTTCACGAGGCGGTCTCGCACCCGGGCGAAGGCAGATCACAGCGGCAGGTTCCGGGCGAGCGCGAGCTCGAGCAGCGCACCTGAGCGAGTCTGACGCGAGCCGGGCGTGGTCGCCGGTCCGGCTTGGCGGCGACGTGCCGCCGCCCAAAGGCGCCTATTCTCCAGGCATCCGCGCTGGTGACTTTCTGTTCGTGTCGGGCCAGGTGCCGCGCGATCCACGTACTGGCGCGCTGACCGGCGCAACGCTCGCCGATCAGACGCGACAGGTGCTC
>JBKJRV010000413.1:0-8573 GCA_046593115.1 Gemmatimonadaceae bacterium | reverse complement strand
GTCGAATCCCACCCGGCAAGCTCGCTGTAGACGTTGATGACACCGCCCGCGTTCGCTACATAGTCAGGCGCATACAGAATGTTCTTGCGCTGAAGGGCGTCGCCGTCGCGCTGCTGCTCGTGCAGCTGATTGTTGGCCGCGCCGGCGACGATCTCCACTTTCAACTGAGGAATGGTTTTCTCGTTGATGATCGCACCGAGTGCACACGGGGCGAAAATATCGGCTTTCACGCCATAGATCTCTTCGGCACCAACCGCCTTCGCGCCGGTCTCGGCGACCACTTTCTTCACACGTTCCGCGTCGATGTCTGAGACGATGAGCTTCGCGCCATCCACCGCCAGCTCCTTCGCGAGGTAGTAACCAACATGGCCGCAACCCTGGATAGAAATGGTTTTTCCCTCAAGACTGTCTGAGCCCCACCGGTGCTTCGCCGACGCCTTGATCGCCCGATACACGCCCCGCGCCGTCACGGGCGACGGGTCGCCCGATCTCCCGGCCAGTCCGGCGACGTAGTCGGTTTCCATGTGGACGAAGTCCATGTCGGCCGTACTGGTCCCAACGTCCTCCGCGGTCACGTACCGGCCACCGAGACTCTCGACGAAACGGCCGTGCGCACGGAAGAGCATCTCTCGCGTCAGCGTCTTGTTGTCGCCGATTATGACCGCCTTACCGCCGCCGAGATTCAATCCCGCGACGGCATTCTTGTACGTCATGCCGCGCGACAGGCGGAGGGCGTCGGTGACCGCCTCGTCGTCGGACGCATACGTCCAGAAGCGCGTGCCGCCGAGGGCGGGCCCGAGGGTGGTGCTGTGAATGGCGATGACGCCGCGATAGCCGGCCGAGACGTCATTGCAAATGACGACCTGCTCGTGTCCCATCTCGCCGAGTGTTTCGAAGAGTTTCATGACGTGGTGATAAGGTCTGTTAGTCGATGGTGCGAAGAAAGCGTCTAGCTGTGCGAGTACAATTCACGAGCAATCACGATACGCTGAATTTCGCTCGTGCCTTCGTAGATCTCGGTTACCTTGGCGTCGCGGAACAGGCGCTCAACGGCGAACTCCTTCACGTAGCCATAGCCACCGAAAATCTGGATGGCCTGCGTGGTGACCCACATCGCTGTCTCGCTCGCCATGAGCTTGCTCATCGCGCTGAATTGCGTGATCGCCGCCCCACGATCCTTCGCGGTCGCTGCCGCATGAAGCAATGCCCGCGCCGCGGCGACCCGTGTCGCCATGTCGGCCAGCTTGAACTGGATAGCCTCAAACTCACGGATGGGCTGGCCGAATTGATTCCGCTCGGCCGCATATGCCACGGAGAGCTCCAGGGCCGCGCGGGCGATACCGATGGCCTGCGCCGCAATGCCGAGCCGACCGTTGTCGAGCGACTGAAGGGCGTAAATAAATCCCTGTGAGCTCTCGCCGAGTAGTCGATCGGCGGGCACGCGCATGTTGTCGAACACCAGTTGCACCGTCGGCGACGAGCGCAGCCCCATCTTGTTCTCCTTCTTGCCGACGGAGAAGCCGGGAAGGTCGGGCGTGACGATGAAGGCACCGATACCTCGCGCGCCGCGCCGATGCTCGGCCGTGTCCGTCCGCGCCATGGCCAGTATGACTCCCGCGTCCGTTCCACTCGACACCCAGGCCTTGGTACCACTCAGCAACCAGTCATCGCCGTCGCGCACTGCCTGACACCGCATGGACGCGGCGTCGGAGCCGGCATCCGGTTCGGACAGTGCAAACGCGCCCAGGAGCTCGCCGCGCGCCATGGGCTTGAGGAATCGCTCTTTCTGTGCGTCGCTACCCCAGCGCAACAGCATTTGCGTCGGCAGGGAGTTGTGAACGCTCATCATCACGGCGGCGGATGCATCCACCGCGGCAATCTCTTCGAGAGCAACGAGATACGTCTGAGTGTCCAGACCGAGTCCATCGTACTGCTCCGGAACCAGCATGCCGAGAAAGCCGAGCGCTCCAAGTTTGCCGATGAGCTCGGGCTCGAAGTGAGCGCGCTCATCCCAGTCCGCGACGTGAGGGGCGATCTCGGCCATCGCGAATTCACGCGCCAGCCGCTGTACTTCGCGTTGCTCTTCCGTGAGCGGGATGAGGGCCCAGGACATCAGACGTGGTGCGCGGTGCGTGGTGCGTACTGCGTGGTGCGTAGTGCGTGGTGCGTGGCGCAGCGTGCGGGGTGCGTACCGGACGTCGCAGCACTGCGGCGTGAACGCGGCCGCCCGGTGTCGACGGTGTGCGACACCTTACGTGCGACGGCGCAGCCCTCGGCGGATGCCGGCGCGTAGCGCCAGGCTACTGCGCTCTTGCGCAGCTCCATGGTGAAACGCGTCCCGACGTGCCGTGATACCGCAAACGTCGAGATCACCGGTTTGCCGGAGGTGTCAACGACAAAGCTCACGGTGAATGCCGTATCGCGCCGCGCCGGAGCGATGCGCGGGAAGGCGCCCGACAGCCGCGCCGGCTCCTGCTCCACCATGAGGTTGGGGTACTGCACCAGACGCCTGCGCACCTCGGCACAGCGGCTGGTGCCACCCGGTGCGGCTGACACGACGGGCGTGGGTGCGGCGGGAGCCGCGGGCTTAGAGCAGCCAATCACTAGAAACAGGACCGCAGCGCCCAGGAGTGGCGACGGAACAGTGTACAGGGTGCGATCACGCATAGGAGTGAAAGCCGCGCCCGCTCTTGCGGCCGAGCCATCCGGCCGCGACGTATTTTCGAAGCAAGGGGCACGGCCGGTATTTCGGATCGCCGAGGCCGCCGTGCAGCACTTCGAGAATGGCGAGGCAGGTATCGAGACCAATAAGATCGGCGAGCGCGAGCGGCCCCATTGGGTGGTTCATTCCAAGCTTCATCACGGTGTCAATTGCTTCCGCCGTCCCTACTCCCTCCATCAGGCAGAAAATCGCCTCGTTGATCATCGGCATCAGCACGCGATTCGAAACGAAGCCGGGGAAGTCGTTCACCTCCACCGGCGTCTTGCCGAGCTGCGTGCTCAACTCGAGCACGCGCCGGGTGGTTTCGTCGGAGGTCGCGAGACCGCGGATGATCTCCACGAGCTGCATCACCGGCACCGGATTCATGAAGTGCATGCCGATCACCTGCTCGGGGCGCCGCGTTTGCGCTGCGATCTCGGTGATGGAGATGGAGCTCGTATTCGACGCGAGGATTGCCGACGCTGGCGCTGCGCTATCGAGCGCGTGAAAAATGCGGAATTTGAGTGCGCGGTCCTCCGTTGCGGCCTCGACCACGAGTTGCGCGTCGCCGACGGCGTCGGTGGAGGTCTCGGTGCGAATGCGGCCGAGAATCTCATCACGTTTTGCGGCGTCGAGCGTCCCCTTTTTGATCTGCCGGTCGAGATTCTTCTCGATGGTCGATCGGCCGCGATCGAGCGCCGGCTGCGCCACGTCGATCATGGTCACGGGAAACCCGGACTGCGCAAAGACGTGCGCGATGCCGTTCCCCATTTGACCGGCACCCACCACCGCGATGCGGTCAGCCATTTGGGCTTCCGGGAGAGACGAAGCCACCCACGGGCGCCGACGCGCTGTCTCGCCTGAACATGAGCGGATCCCTGTTTCGATCGGAACGGAGCATGTAGATCACCAGAAGGATCATTGCGATGGCCGCTGGCAGACCCGCTTCGGGGCCCCAGGCGCCGCCCGTGGCCCAGTCGGGACCGGAATCGATCACACGATAGTTGGGCGACGGCAGCGACAGCCCGCTCACCGGAGTGTGCAGGGCGGCTGCCATCACCCAGTTCCAGGCCGCGTGCGCCAGTGTGGCCGCATACAGGCTACCCGTCGCCAGCAGGAGCACGCCCAGGAAAATGCCAGCGAGGGCGACGACAGTGATTGACTGCGGACCCGCGCCGGGATTGAACCCGTGCAGCACGCCGAACGTCACCCCGGTGAGCGCGAGAGCCGCCGTCTTCCCAACGGCTTCCCGCAGCACCGCGAAGGGATACCCGCGGGTCAACAGCTCTTCCACGAACGCCGCCGGAATGAGGAAGGCTGTGACGGCAGCAGTTGCGAGCAGCCAGCTCCCCGCCGCAGACGGGACTTTGGTAATCCACCCCACCGCGTAGAGGATGGCGGCCGGGATGGCGACCGGGAGCAATCCGAGAACCGTCCCGCGAACGAGTTGGCGATGACCGATCGCCGAGCGGTCGAGCATGACCATCGACCACTTTCTTCGTTCCACGTACCGCAGCATCGTCCACGTAGCCGCGAGCGCCGCGATCACGTACGCCACGTTGTCGAGGACCTTGCTCACGAACGGGTGCATCCCGGTCGCCGTGGCAATCAAGCGGACAGGGAGCGTCAGCAGATTGACCGCCACGAAGAACAGTAGAGCGAACGACAGGATACGCCACAGGGATCGCAGCCTGCCATCCGCGGACCTCGCAAGGCTGAAGCTCACCGATCCGGCTTACAGGCGCCGTGGCGGTACCGCCGCGGCGATCGCCGCTTTAACGAAGTCAGCCAGGACGAACGGCGCAATCCCAAGCCACACCGCGGATCCGAGGTCGCCAGTAAGCGCCGTCAACTGCGCGAGTCCGCCGAGGTAGATCATCACCATCCCCCAACCGGCGGCGCGAAAGCGGTCCCAGTACGTGAGCGCATGCAGAGCGAGTTTGCCGCTGAGGGCCGCCGCCACCGGGTACGCAAGCAGGTAGCCACCCGTCGGACCGAGCAATCTCGCGATACCGGGAGCGCCGAATGGTTGGAACACCGGCAAGCCGAGCGCGCCGCTCGCCAGGTAGAGCGCCATGCTGGCGGCACCCGCCACTGGGCCGAGCCACAAGCCGGCAAGCACCACGATCAGTGGCTGGAGGGTCATCGGCACCGGTGTACCGGGGATGGGAATAGCCACCTGCGACGCCGCGGCCAGTGCGATCGCGAAGCCGACCACGCCGACGACCGTGGATGCGCGGCGGCCGACGATTGGAAGACTCAGGGATGTCATGATGGAGTTCCGGGTAACGGGTAACGAACAGGGATCAACTGCCTCAATTCACACGCTCGACACTCAATGCGACAGCGTCCCCACCGCCAAGGCACAACGTCGCGAGCCCACGCTCCTTGTCCCTGTCCTTGAGCGCATACAGAAGCGTCGTCAACACACGAGCCCCGCTGGCGCCGATGGGGTGTCCCAGCGCAATCGCACCACCGTTCACGTTGACGCGATCCCAATCCCACTTGAGACCCTGGCCATTCGCGAGCGCCTGCGCTGCGAACGCCTCGTTCGCCTCGACCAGATCATAGTCGCCGATTGCGGTGTGCGACTTCTTCATGAGATTGTTCACGGCTGTGATCGGGGCGAAGAACAGATCCTTTGGCTCGACTGCGCCCGTCGCATACGCGGTGACGCGCGCGAGGATGGTCAGGCCATTCGCCCGAGCATACTCCTCGGACGTAACGATAAGCGCCGACGCGCCGTCGTTGAGGCTCGAAGCATTCCCGGCGGTGACGCTGAGATCATCGGCCTTGCTGTCCTTTCCACCGAATGCAGGTCTCAATTTCGCGCGCGACTCGGCTGTGCTGTCCTTTCGCGGTCCTTCGTCGGTGTCGATTTTCACCGATCCTTTCTTCCCGGGCACGTCGACCGCAACGATCTCGTCGCGAAACTTGCCGTGCTCCATGGCCGCGACAGCCTTCCGGTGCGAGCTCGCAGCAAAGTCATCCTGCATCTGGCGCGTCACTCCCGCCTTCTTCGCGGTGTATTCGGCGTGCCCGCCCATGTGGACATCGCAGAACGAGCACCACAATCCGTCGCGGATCACCCCATCGACCATCTGCTGATCACCAAGCTTCAGGCCGGTGCGGAGACCATACAGGTAGTAGGGCGCGTTCGACATCGACTCCTGACCGCCCGCCACGTACACCTGTCCATCTCCGGCCTTGATCGCCTGCGCGGCCAGCATGACGGCCTTGAGACCGGATCCGCACACCTTGTTGATCGTCATGGCGGACGCCGAGGCTGGAATCCCGGCCTTGATGGCGGCCTGTCGCGCAGGTGCCTGGCCCACCCCGCCCTGCACCACGTTGCCCATGATCACTTCCTGCACGTCACCCGGCGACACCCCCGAGCGCTCGAGGGCGGCCCTGATCGCGATGGCGCCGAGGTCGGGCGCACTGACAGATGCAAGCGCACCGAGAAATTTCCCGATCGGGGTGCGAGCGGCGGATACGATGACGGGATGACGGGAAGTATCTGGCACGGGCTTTCTTCGGTAGTGATTCAAGGCAGGCGACGTAAACCTCCTGCGTCCTGCGTCCTGCGTCCTGCGTCCTGCGTCCTGCGTCAATGCCTCAGGGTGCGCTGCTCGACAGAGAAGCTAGTCCTCGTGGCAAGGTGAAACAACGCCCGCCTCCCCTTTCGCTGGCCGGAGCCAAGCGTGATTCTATCCGCGAACCCTTCACACCATTTTCTCCATGCCGAGTCCGGAATCCCCATCAGATGCACACTCTGGCGTGAACCGCCGCACCTTCCTCGAACGCGCGGTCGCAACCGGCGCGGTGCTGCTCGTGCCGGCCACCGCAGGGGCGCGTGAGCCGCAGGAAGCAAAAGCCGCGATTCACTCCCGCGGTTCCTTCGCGCAGGATCGTGACGAGCTGTTCGAGCAGCCGGTTTCGGCGCTCGCTGAGCGAATGCAGAACGGGTCACTGACGTCTCGCGCGCTGACGCAACGCTATCTGGCCCGAATCGAATCGCTCGACCGTGGCGGGCCGCGGGTGCGCTCGGTCATCGAGGTCAACCCCGACGCCCTGACCATCGCCGATGAACGAGACGCCGAGCGGAAGGCGGGCAAGGTCCGCGGGCCGCTGCACGGGATTCCGATCCTGATCAAGGACAACATCGACACCGCGGATCGCATGCGCACCACAGCCGGCTCGCTCGCACTCGCCGAGAATACCCCGGCCCGGGATGCGTTCATCGTGCAGCGGCTGCGCGAGTCGGGTGCGGTGCTCCTGGGCAAGACGAATCTCAGCGAATGGGCGAACTTTCGTTCGACGCGCTCGTCGAGTGGCTGGAGCGCGCGCGGCGGTCAGACACTCAATCCGTACGTACTCGACCGAAATCCGTGCGGGTCGAGCTCGGGAACGGGCACGGCGATCACGTCTGACCTGGCGACGGTCGGGATTGGCACCGAGACCGACGGATCGATCATCTGTCCCGCGGCGATCAATGGGCTGGTCGGCATCAAGCCGACCGTTGGGTTGTGGAGCCGCTCGGGGATCATTCCTATTTCAGCGTCGCAGGATACTGCCGGACCGATGGCTCGCACGGTCGCCGACGCCGCGGCGTTGCTCGGTGCACTCATTGGCAACGATCCCCGCGATGCCGCCACGGCACGAAGCGCCGGGAAGAGTTTCGCGGACTACACCGGCGCCCTGTCCGAGCGTGCGCTGCGGGGCGCGCGCATAGGCGTCGCGCGCAGCACCGCCGGCTTCAATCCCGACGTCGACAAGGCGTTCAACGATGCACTCGCAGCCATGAAAAGCGTGGGCGCCGTCATCGTGGACCCTGCGAACATCGCGGGCGGACCGAAGCTCGGTGATCCGGAGTTCGATGTGCTGCTATACGAGTTCAAGGAAGGACTAAACGCCTATCTGGCCTCATTGGGTCCGTCCGTGAAGGTACGGTCGCTCAAGGAGCTCATCGAGTTCAACGAGCGTGAGCGCGCGCGTGAAATGCCATGGTTCGGACAGGAGATCCTCATTCGCGCGCAGGAGAAGACGCCCACGAAGGCGGCATACCTGAAGGCGCGTGCCACGTGCCTGCGGGTCGCACGCACGGAAGGGATCGACGCCACGATCGCGAAGCACAAGCAGGACGCGATCGTGCTACCGTCCAATCAGCCCGCATGGACTACCGACCATCTCAATGGTGATCACTTCACGGGCGGAAACAGCACCTTTGCCGCAGTCGCGGGCTACCCGAGTGTGACCGTACCCATGGGCATGGTGCACGAGCTGCCGGTAGGGATGTCGCTCATTGGGCCTGCGTGGAGTGAGCGGCGGCTCCTGTCACTCGCGTACGCATTTGAGCAGGCGACGAAGGCTCGGCGGTCACCAAGGTTTCTGACGAGTCTCGCCATGTGACGCGTCTGGGCGACGCTCACAACGGTCGCCCGGACGGAAATCCAGCGGCTCGGCCGCATGTCTTCATCAGCACACAAGCAGGGGCAGTCCGGTTAATTACTGACGGGAACCGGCTCCATCGCGCCGATCTTGTCGAGGATGAACGCGTACCGGAGCGCGACTTCCTTCAGGTAGACGTAGCGCCCCGAGGCAACGCCGTGGCCCGCACCCATGTTGGTCCGGAGCAGCAGCGTATTGGTGTCGGTTTTCATCGAACGCAGCTTCGCCACCCACTTGGCCGGCTCCCAATAGCCGACGCGTGGATCGTTCAATCCAGCCGTCACCAGCATGTGCGGATATGCCTTCCGCTCGATGTTGTCGTACGGTGAATAGCTCTTCATGTAGACGTACTGTTCCCTGACGGCACAGGAGTGGATGCAGTGGGGCAACCCGCGCATCAGGGAACAGTACGTCTACATGA
>JBKJRV010000394.1:0-2599 GCA_046593115.1 Gemmatimonadaceae bacterium | reverse complement strand
CGAGTACCTTCGCCTTCGCGTCGATCGCCGCATTGACGCCCGCCATCGACAGGTCGTACCCGTCTTCCAGACGGCGCGGGATGAAGGGCACCACTTTGCCACCCATTCCGCGCAACGCGAGCGTGAGCAGTGACGTGGAGCACATGCCGTCCACGTCGTAGTCACCGTGAACAAGGATCGTCTCGCCGTCTCGCATGGCGCGGACGATGCGCTCGACGGCCTTGTCGTGATCGAGCATGCTGTGCGGGTCGTGCAGCTGGTCGAGACGGGGGCGAAGAAAGCGCTTGGCGTCGTCGGGGGCGCCGTAGCCGCGCGCCAGGAGCAGACGACACACCGGCTCGGGGAGGTGCAACTCCGCCGTGAGGGCCGCGAGGGCGGCACTGTCGGGAGGCGGCGCGATGACCCATCGGGCGATCGCGCGGGCGCGGGCGGGGGGCGCGGTCACGGCGGAAAGTTACCGGCCGCGCGGAGACGCTACAAGCTCAAACTGTCTCCACGTAGAGCATCACGCCGCAGCCTTCGCAGACCGCGACGCCGCCTTTGCTCGCCATCGCCGCCCTTCCCTGCGTTGGCATGGCCGTATCGCAATTGCCGCATGAGGCGCCGTTCAGGGGATACACGGCCCGGGATTTCTTGCGACCCCGGATGCGATCGTAGTTGGACGCGATCCCCTTCGGCACCCGGGACGCGGTGTCGGAGCGGGCCGCCGTCGCGGAGGCAAGATCGCGCACCAGCTCAGCGCGTTCGGCTTCGATGGTGGCATTCGCGGCAGCCTGGCTCGCGGTCATTTCCTCGAGCGCCATTTCACGCTCGGCCGTCCGGTCGCGCTGGTCGCGCAGACGCGCCTCCGACGCCTTGAGCTCCGTGTCCGTCTCGCCGATCATGCGTTTCGCGTGCTCGATCTGCGCCATCGCGGCCGCGGCCTCCTTGGGCTTCGTCACCACGTCGAGCTGTGCGGTGTTGTGCTGCTGCGTCTGCTTGTGCTCGGCCATCCTGGTTTGAATGGCGCGCTGGCTTTTTTCCTCTGCGGCAACCGAGTCGCGCAGCTTGGCCAGTGCGGCCTCGGCGGTCGCGCTCTCTTTTTTCATGGCGTTGATGCGAGCGTTCAGCGCGTCAAGCCGGGTTTCGAGTGCATCGACGGTGGCGTCGTCATCCTGCAGCTGCAACAGCGACTTGAGATCAGAGGTCACGGGCTCTCCGGTGAGTAAGGGCGATCGGCGGACACGGTGGGTTTGATGGGCGAGGGAATCCTGCTCACGGTCGGAACCAGCGAAATCCACGCCCCTCGAGCGCCTTGATCTCGTCGCGAAGCCGCGTCTTCGCCTGCAGCAGATCGTTCTTCTGATCTTCGGGCGCGATTTCCAGCAGGCGCTGGATGCGCCGACGTTTCCGTTCCAGCTTTCGCATGCGCAGGTGCGCGAGACTGTCGTCCACCGATCGCTGCGGATTTACCATTGAGTCCGGTGACTCCTCCAGTAGCGCCTGCATTTCCTCCACGTCTCGCGGTTGCAGTTTGGTCGCCAACTCTTCGGCTGTCGCATCAGGACCGCATTCAAGCAGCGCGGAATAGATAGCGCGGTACACCGGATCGCGAAAATCGTCGGGAGACAGACGCTCCGCGAGCGACTCCAGTTGCTGACGACGCTGCAGCATGACGCGGACCAGCTCTCGCTCCGCGCCGATACCTGCACCCGTTGCCCGCCGCTCGGCGTGGTCTCGCCGTGCGGTCTCCGCGCGCTCCTCTTCGGTAGGAGGCGGACCGTCCGACTCCGGGTCGGGAGCGGGCGCCGATGGCGGCTCGCTCCGGCGAGGCGCCGCCGCCACTTCGCGAAGAATCAGTTCGCGCGTCACGCCTGCGACTTCGCTCAGCCGGTTCACGTACAGATCGCGCGTCAAGGGATCGGCGGTGGCTCCGATGGTGGGTAACAGGCGGTCGATGGCCCGTCGCTTTTTCCGAAGGTCACCGAACCATCCGGCACGTTCCAGGAGCTGAATCTTTCGCTCGAACAGGTCGGCAGCGTGGGCCATCTGCCCACGCAGTGCGTCGGCACCCTTCGCGCGGACGAAGGTATCCGGATCTTCGCCATCCGGCAGAGTGATTACCTGGACCGCGATTCCCTGCGTTAGCAACGCATCGCCGGTGCGGAACGTGGCCTTCTGTCCGGCCGCATCGCTGTCGTAGAGCAGATAAACATTCTTCGCATAGCGCTGAATGAGCACCGCCTGATGCTCGGTGAGGGCGGTGCCCAGCGGTGCAACGACTTCCTCGATGCCGGCCGCCACCAGCCGCACCACGTCGAAATACCCCTCGACGACAATCGCCCGCTCCTCACGCCGAATAGCGCTCTTCGCCCAATTCAATCCGTACAGCAGCTTGCCCTTCGTGAACACCGGCGATTCGGCGGAATTGAGGTACTTCACGTCGCCGGGGCCGAGCAGGCGTCCGCCGAAACCGACGGTGTGTCCCGATACGTCCTGAATGGGGAAGATGAGACGGTCGCGGAACCGCGGTCGCGGTTCCCCGCTATCCTCGCGCTGCACGAGCAGCCCGCCGTCGAGCAACCGCGCGTCATCTCAACACCCTCGGGTTCGACGACGC
>JBKJRV010000306.1:0-3205 GCA_046593115.1 Gemmatimonadaceae bacterium | reverse complement strand
GGTCACCAGGATCACGACGGTGTTCGCGCGCCGCTCGCCGGCGATTCCATTCGGAACGGCGCCGACGACAATGCCACCGTCAGTGTGGCCATGCTCGCGATCGGACGGGCGGTGTCGCGCCAGCCCATGCGTCGGTCCGCGTTGTTCGTGTGGCACGGGGCCGAGGAGCGCGGCCTGCTCGGCTCACGATGGTACGTGGCGCATCCAACGGTCCCGAAGGCCAGTATGGTCGCGGTGCTCAATGGCGACATGTTCGGACGCAATCATCCGGACAGTGCGGCGCTTCTGGGTGTTCAGCCGCCACACTTGAATTCGCGCGCACTCGTGGACGCTGCCTATCGCGCCAATGCCATGACCGCCCGCTTTGCGATAGATACCAGCTGGGATAATCCCGCGCATGCCGAGGGCTGGTACTTTCGCAGCGACCACCTTCCATACGCGCGGGCCGGGATTCCGGCCGTGTTCTTCACGACGCTGCTGCACCCGGACTATCACACGCCGCGCGATGGTCCGGAAACGATCGACATTCCCAAGCTCGCGAAAGTGACACGGTGGATGTTTGCTACCGGGTGGCTGGTGGGTAATGCCACCGAGCGCCCGGACGTGGTACCCGGATTTCAGCTCGAGCGGTGATGCGCCACCCGGCGGGGCGCGTTCGACGTTTCCCCGGTGGCATGATGGTCGGTGTGCTCGTGGTCTCCGCGGCTGGGGTGCTGGCATGCGCGGGAGACAGTATGGCCGAGGCGGATGTGCGGGGTGAAGGCCGGCCCACGACCAACGCAACGCCGCGACTACAGGCTGCCGCCTACGAGGCCGCTATCCGACAGGAGTTTGACGTCGATGCGGCGCTGCTGCTGATGGCCGACACCGCCATGCTGCCACGCACCGACGGTCTTGCGGGCGGCGGTCGTCCGCCAACAGCGGTGCTGGCTGCGCTCGCGGCCAGCCGGATTGTGCGCGGCACCTGCCTGCCGGTGCGACCGGTGGCCAGCGCTCCGACCTGCCCGGCGAGCCTGCCAGGATATCTGGTGCGCTTTTCGGACATCTTCCAGTTGCCTGGCGACACTGCCCGTTTTTACCTGCGCTTCGAGCGATTCCAGCGCGCGGATGCTGCCGAACCTTTGCGGCCGCTGGCCTTCGAGAACGGCTACGACGTGGTGCTGCGCCGTGGACGCTGGGCCGTAGTTCGCAAGGCGCGTCGCGAGCTGACGCGCAAGGGCGGCTAGGGGAGTGAACCGTGTCGTCTTCTTCGGTGATTCCATTACCGAAGCATGGACGCCTGACTTCTCCAGGATGTTTCCCGGACAGCCCTATGTCGGCCGTGGCATCAGCGGACAGACGACGCCCCAGATGCTCGTGCGATTTCGGCAGGATGTGATTGCCCTGCAGCCGAAGGTGGTTGTGATTCTCGCGGGCACCAATGACATTGCCGGCAACACTGGCCCTGCGACGCTCGAGATGATCCAGGATAATCTGGCGTCCATGGTCGAGCTCGCGCAGGCAAATGACATACGCGTCGTCCTCTCGTCGGTGCTGCCGGTGTGGCGCTATCCATGGACGCCGGACCTGGAGCCAGCGCAAACCATCGTCGCGCTCAATGCGTGGATGCAGGAATACGCCCGATCGCATCACGCCGTCTATCTCGATTACCACTCGGCGATGGCCGACGACCGGCAGGGGCTGAAGCGTACGCTCAGCGGCGACGGCGTTCATCCCAACGAGGCGGGGTACCGGGTGATGGCGCCGCTCGCCCAGCGTGCCATCGCGGCGGCGTTGGGCGAGCCGTGACGAGCTACCGGTCGTCCTTGCGTAACACTGTGGCGAATTGAGGCATGAGCAGGAAATGCAGCGAGCTCCGGACCGTGCGGAGAGACGTTCCGGCGAGGTAGGGACGGAGTGCGCGCGGCGAGAGCTTGTGAATGTGGATGTCCCGGGCGCGCAGCGGATTTCCGAAGAGAATGATCGCCGTGCCCACAACCCAGAGTCCGCGGACTGGCTCCGCGGGATACATGAGCAGTATCGATCCACCCGGCTTCAGCACCCGGTCCATCTCCGCAAAGACACTGGCGAGATCGGGAATGTGCTCGATGGCGTGGAACGAATAGATCTTGTCGAAGGATCCGTCGGCGAAGTCCAGCTTGCACGCATCCATCACGCGCAGACCCCCGGTGACGCCGTGTGCGACCGCCTGTGCGTTGAGGTCGATCCCGACCGTCGCCGGTGCAAGCCGTTGGAGCCGCCGAGTGATGAATCCGCGACTGCACCCCACGTCGAGCACCCGATCGTTCTCTCGCGGATGCAGGTATTTGCGTACACGATGGAGTTGGAGATCGGCTTCGATCGGGGAGTTCAGCAGCGCATACCTGCGAGACTGATACGTCATCTGCATGGAGAACCACCTGGTTGGGGTCATCTGGTTACGCGCAGGATTGCCCCAACCCGGCTCATCAACGGCTCATCAACGGCTCATCAGTGGCGCGACCGAATGCCGTGGACTCGCGCATCGCCGGCGACACGGTAGCTTCGATCTGGCGCGAGCGCCTCCTGAACCTGGCCGGCATACCAGGTCGACGCGCTTCGCATTCAGCGGTTCCCATCTCATGGTGCTGGAGAGATCGACATGCTGTGTCCTCGTCTTCGTCGTGGTCGTATCCGATCGCTCCATGGCAGTGCGCTCATCGCGCTCGCGTCGCTCCTCGCCACGTCGGTGTTCGCGCAGACGCCGCGACGGCCAGCCCGAGCGGTACCGACGTCACCCGCATCCGTTCAGGCGGCACACCAGCGGCTTGCACGAGCGATTTACGCCGAGCTCGTGGGCATCAACACGGTCGACGATTCGGTGGGCTCGACCACGCGCGCCGCGGAAGCGCTGGCGCGCCGCTTTCGGGCCGCCGGCTTTCCAGCGGCTGACGTCCGCGTGCTGGTGCCGCCGGGAAAGCCGAGGAAGGGCAACCTGATCGTGCGCTATCGCGGTCGCAGCATGCCGGATGCGGCGAAGCCCCTCCTGCTCCTCGCCCACCTCGACGTCGTTGCCGCTCGGCGCGAGGACTGGCCCCGCGATCCGTTCACGCTGCACGAGGAGGACGGTTTTTTCCTCGGTCGCGGCGCGTCCGATGACAAGGCAATGGCGTCCATGTTCGTCGCGAACCTCTTGAGGTACCGGCAGGAAGGGTGGCGACCGGATCGCGACCTCATCCTGGCGCTC
>JBKJRV010000260.1:0-2778 GCA_046593115.1 Gemmatimonadaceae bacterium | reverse complement strand
ATCTCGAGACCGCTCACCAGCGGCGCAGAGAAACTGGCCGGCACCGGCCGACGAGGACCGATCTCGCGCTGGATTCCACGTTCCGTTGCCGACCCTCGCGACCCAAATCGCATCGCGGCCGAGACATAGCGGCCGGCAATGCTCCCGCGCGCGGGATCGCTCGGATACCGGCCGCCGCTCAGCACGATCCCAAGGTCCCGATACACCCACAGGGTTCCGCTCGCCTCGCCAAAGACTCCGCGCCCCGCCTTGCTGCTGAAGCCGCGCGCTCCCAGTGACACGTCCACATCCACATTTCGCCGCATGAGCCGAACGGCCGCCTCGGCATCCGTGTAGCCCGTATCCCCCGTGGCAGTGCGCATTGCAGAAAAACTGAGCGTCCCGAAATCGTGGCGCATCCAGGCGCCCGTCCCGAACTGGATCGTGCTGCGATCGCGGCCAAGGTAGTAGTTTCGTCCGAGCGCGCCATCAACCCACGACCCGCTCGCTCCGCGCGAATAATGCAGGCGCGATCGGCCGGTGAGATGACCGTAGTGCGGGAGGTTGCGATAGGTGCTCGCGCCAAGCGCAGCGAGGAACTCTCCTCGAAAGCCGCGATACGCAGAGGTAAAAGCGTTGCCGGTGACAGCGCCCGCGATGCTGAGGTTGCCGCTCTCGAAACGGAGCGCAGAGCCGCGTGCAACGATGGATCGCCGCGAGTCCTCCAGCCGAACTGCCGTCGAGAGCGTCGCGGAACCGGAGGGGAGAAAGCCGTCGTACCTCACGTGCGCATACCCGCCGTCCAATACCGCACTCAACTGAGCCGGCACCGGCCGCGTGATGCCCATGAGTGCTACCGCGATGGTAGCCGCTCGCATCGAACGACCGGTGAACACGCTCCCCTATCGAATCAGGGCTTCCTTGGCCTCGGCGGAGACACCTCGGACTGAAATCCGCTGGGTACCGCGTCTCGCGTCGTGAAAGTCACCCGCACCGAAGCCGCCGCAGCCGGCGGTGCACCAAGCGCGATATCGCGTTCGACATTCCGCCGGAACGCGACGAAATCCTCATCGCGCATTTTCGCGCGAGCGAGCGCCAACACCACCACGCCGGCACTGTCCGTCGGCACTCCTCGCGCGACGAGATCCGCCATCATTCCCAATGGGATCGTCAGCGACTGGTGGGGCCGGGCAGCACGGAGACTCGCGAGCTGCCGGGGCTCGACACCGATATGCAGCACCGTGGCGCCTGCGTCGATCTCGGCGGCACTCGACTCCACACCCAATGCACCGCGTGCGGCGGCAAGCTCTCCCGACAGGCGACGAAGCGCCGCCACGATGCGCTCCCCGCTGGCGCCCTTGCTTGCACCTTCGAGCGCCTTCGACACCAGCGATTGCGTCGGTATCCCGGCAACACGCGCGGAGTCGAGCAACACGCTCACCGACCGATACGTCGCGGCGTCGAGCCGCGCCTGCAACACGGGCTCCTGCGCGGCGAGGCGCGTGCCGAGCATCAGCGCGCCAAACACGAGAGTCATGCGACGAATCTTCATGTGGCGTGTTCTCCAACGGTGACGACCGAATTCGGTGAGCCGAAATCATCCTCGACGGCGCGCGGTGCGGACGGATCGAGTACCCAGCGGGTGCCGTCCACGATGAACGCGTACCGATGCCGTCCGGGCGCGAGCGGAAGCGCTACGGACCATACTCCGCCCGATGACTGCGGCTGAAGCGGAGTCAGCCCGCGATCCCAGCCGTTGAAGTCGCCCACGAGCGATACCGATGATGCCGCCGGCGCGACGAACACGAACTGGATGACGGTGGTGTCCGTCCGCGCGCTCGCAACCGCTCGTACTGCCGGCGTCTCTGTCACCGCTATAACACCGGGCTCCGATCCGCGCGGTGCGCGCACCAGTACCACTGCCGCCACGATTCCCGCAGCCAGCGCCAACGCGCGGATGGGCGTCACGACGACGAGCCGAGGCTCCGACAACCACCGCACGGCGCGATGGATTCCCGTCTCTTTCCGCTCGGCTTCAATGGCAGCCATGACACGCGCATCCAGCGCCGGATTCATCCGCACCGGCGCGCGCAGCTCATCGAGCACCCTGTTCAGCACTGCGTCATCCGGTTCAAACACGCTCGACCTCCTGTAGCATGACGCGCAGCCGATCGCAGGCGCGCTTGACTCGCATCTTCAGGGCAGAAATGCCAACACCCGTCAATTCGCTGATCTCCTCGTAACTCTTGTCTTCGACATACTTCAGCAGAAACGCCTCGCGCTGTTCCCGGTCGAGCCTGACGAGCGCCCGCTGAATCTCTTCACGCCAGGCCAGTTGGTCGGCGGGATGCTCGACGGACGCATCCAGCACCGCGTTCTCATCGGACACTATCGTGCGTTCGCGGCGGATACGTCGCCCACCCGCCGTCCTCACCCGATTCACCAGGATACGGAACAGCCACGCGCCAAACCGGTCTGGATCCTCACACCGCTTGAGCGACCGATACGCGCGCACAAACGAATCCTGCACCGCTTCCTCGGCGTCCTCCGTGCTGGTCAGCATGTGCACGGCGTAGCGGCCGAGCCGATCGCGATAGCGCGCCACCAGAAGCCGGTAGACGTCTGTCTCACCCGCCAATACGCGTCGCACGAGCTCGCCGTCGGGACTATCCATGTGGCCAAGACCCTCCCGGGACCGGTGCGGTCACAGATCTCTTAATCCGGCGTGGTGCGTAGTACGTGGTACGTGGTGCGTGGTGCGTGGTGCGTGGTGCGTGACTGCAGCCTGCGTCCAGCTCC
>JBKJRV010000432.1:0-4259 GCA_046593115.1 Gemmatimonadaceae bacterium | reverse complement strand
ATCTCGGCGACGTCGGCGAATGGAATCGCGGGAACGGCGGTGCTCACCGTGACGGCCGATCCCGGTGGTGGCGGCGGTACCGCATCCGAGGTCGTGGTGCGCGTGCTCGACATCGGCCAGGGTGACGCGAACCTGATCACCAACGGCGCCAGCAAGGTGATCATCGACGGCGGCCCGGACCCGGTGCGCTTCGGGTTTCTCCTCGACTCACTCGGCCTGAACAACACCACCATCGACGTCGTCATCCTGTCGCACGAGCATCAGGATCACCACTCCGGTCTGCGCGAGCTATTCAGGACGTCGCGCAACATCACCGTGCGCTATTTCTTCGAAAACAAGAACGTCTACAGCAATACGCAGCTCGCCGAGCTGCGCGATTCGATCAACGCCCGTGTCGGACTCGGCACGCTCATCTATCGCGACACGGATGATCCATGCGTCACTGGCGTTCCCGTCTGCACCATCACCATGGATGGCGGTGCGAAGCTCCACGTCATGAAGCCGAATCCCGCTGGTTCAACCGCGAACAATCGCTCGACGCCTCTGAAGCTCGTCGGCCCCGATTCAGCCAGCTTCTCCATGTGGTTTGCGGGTGACGCTGAGCGCGAGGCAACCGACTGGTTTGACACGGGCGCGAATTACGACGTGGCGCCTGGCATGAAGGTCAATGTGCTCAAATCGAACCATCACGGGAGTTGCAACGGAGTGACGAATCGCTACGCCGATCTCCTCAATCCGGATTACGCGACGATGTCGGTGGGCGCGAGCAACACCTACGGGCACGTTCATGATCAGACGAAGTCTCTGTGGACCGCTCACGTGAAGCCCTGGTACCGGACGGATCAGAACGGGACCATCACCTTCCGGAGTCCGGGTACGGCGGGCGGCGGATACACCGTGTCGGTCGGGAAGGGCTCTGTCAGCATGAGCGGGAGCACTGACGCGAACTCGGGGGCGACAGCGTGTAACCCCATTCCGTAGCGCTCTGCGCCTTCGAAGCGGGAGCAGGCGCACCAAGGCTCCTCGCGACCTGTTGGCGAAGAAAAAGCCCTCGACCGTGTCGTGGGGCTTGGCGTTCAGCGATTCCTGCTCGCGCTCCGGTCTCGCGGGCAGGCAAGGTCTACAGCTGTATCGGCCCGCCCGGGTCTTTGCTTTTCGGCGTTGATGCCAGCTGCGCCGCCGAGCGCTCCAGCGCCGATCTGGTGGCGTCCTTGTCGACTGTGATCGTCGTGACGGCGGCCTCGTCCTTCGCTCTCTGGTCGGTGGCGAGACCGCAGATCTGTCCTTCGCGCACCCCTTCCGGAAGCAGGAACAGGGGAACGTGAAACACCTTGCCATCGCCCTGTTCGATGGACGCGGTGCCCTCTTCGATAGAGTCGATCATCCAGCGCTGTCGGTGTGTCATATGTCGCCTCACAGAGTTCGCAGAAGAGAGGAAATGTGGATTCGCGAGTATCCAGTCCGCAATCGTGCGCATGCTCTCTGCGGAGAAATACGCCTGGACGAGAGGGGAAATTCTTGACCCGCGTCCCCCGCCGCCCATATTCGCAGCATGAAAGACTCAGGGTCAGGGGATCGCGGCTGCGTTCCGAACCGGTGCGACTAATCGGCGTGGGCTGGCACGTGCGTCCGGAGCGTTTTATGCGAGCGTGCATCGACTCGTCACTCGTCGCAGTCGCGTCGCTTGTGACAGCGTGTGCAAGGGACCCGCAGCGCAGTGAACGCGCTCCGGATATCGCTCCCGAAGCGGCGGCGGCGCGCAGCGAGCGGGACCCTCACGCACGAGCACGAATCCAAATGATGGACGACCAGATCAGGGGACGCGGCATCCGCGACAGCGCGGTGCTGGCGGCCATGTCACGCGTCCCCCGCCACCGCTTCGTGCCGCTGGCCTTGCGCGACGAAGCCTACGAGGATCACCCGCTCCCTATTGGCCTCGATCAGACGATCTCCCAGCCGTACATCGTTGCGTACATGACCGAGGCGGCGCGGATTACCCGGCGCGACCGGGTGCTGGAAATCGGTACCGGATCCGGATATCAGGCCGCGGTGCTGGCCGAAGTGTCGCGGGAGGTCTACTCGATCGAGATTCTTCCCGAGCTGGCCGAACGCGCCCGAACCGTGCTTGGGGAGCTCGGATACCGGAACGTGCATCTGCGCACCGGCGACGGATACGCGGGGTGGAAGGAGCATGCTCCGTATGACGCCATCATCGTTACCGCGGCGCCCGATCACGTCCCGCCCGCGCTAATCCAGCAGCTGGCGGTCAACGGCCGGATGGTGATCCCGGTGGGCACGGACGATCAGCAGATGCGTGTGATCACGAGGACGGCGCGTGGGGTCATCGAGGAGCGAACGCTCGATGTGCGGTTCGTCCCACTGGTGCGGTCCAGCACGCCCCGCCCCTGACCACGTTCGTTGTCCAGGTGAGCGCGCCACATCTGACTGCCGAGACCCCGGTCAAATTCCTCAAGGGCGTCGGCGAGCGACGTGCTGAACTGCTGCGGAAAGTCGGCATCGTCACCGTGGTGGATCTCCTGTATCACGTTCCCCATCGGTATGAAGACGCGACCACGGTCGCGCGCATCCGAACCCTCGAGCCCGGGATGGACGCGACCATCATCGGTGAAGTGATCTCGAAGGGGATCATCCCGACCCGGAAGGGCCTTCGGATCTTCCAGGCTGTTGTGCGCGACGATAGCGGGATGATCGAGGCCTCGTGGCCCGGGCAGCCGTGGATGGATCGAAGCATGGTGCAGGGCGACCGCCTGCTGTTGAGCGGGACCGTGCGATTCTACCACGGCCGACAGCTCCAGCCGCGCGAGATGGTGAACCTCGGCAAGGCCGAGGAGGCGGATCGGGCCGGGAAAGTGCTCGCGGTATATCCGGCAACCGAGGGGATGACCTTCAAGCAGATTCGATCGCTGATCGACACTCATCTCGATGCGCTGCTGCCGCTGGTGAAGGAGTTTCTGCCGGCAGCACTGCTGAAGAAGTATGAGTTGCCCGGGCTCGTCGAGGCTCTGCGACTCGTCCATCGGCCGCCGAGCGTATCGGAAGCGTTGCGAGGACGGTCGCGTCTGGCGTTCGACGAGCTGCTGTTCGTCCACCTGCTGCATCGTCGTGCGAACGCCATAGCACGGGAGAAGCGCACCGGGATCACCTTCGTCAACAAGCGACAGCTAACGTCCGCGCTGAAAAAAGCGCTGCCCTACGAGCTCACCGGCGCGCAGACCCGCGTGACGCGCGAGATCGTGAAGGACATGACCAGCGGGCACCGGATGCACCGGCTGCTGCAGGGGGACGTCGGGAGCGGGAAGACCATCGTCGCGCTCTTTGCCGCCCTGCTCGCCATGGAGAACGGTTATCAGGCCGCGATTATGGCGCCAACCGAGCTGCTAGCCGAGCAGCACATGGAGACCATCACTCGACTGCTGGCGCCGGTGGGGATCAAGCCCGTGTTGCTGACCGGAGGCATGACAACGAAGGAGCGGAGGCGGAGCGCGGCGTTGCTTGCGCGGTCGGAACCCGTCCTGGCGGTCGGGACGCATGCGCTGGTGCAGGAGAGCACCGTCTTCGCGAATCTGGGATTTGCCGCGATCGACGAACAGCATCGGTTTGGTGTCGAGCAGCGGGCGGCGATGGGTTCGAAGGGAACGAAGCCGGACGTCCTGCTCATGACGGCGACGCCGATACCGCGGTCCCTCGCATTGACCATGTATGGCGACCTCGACGTCAGCACGCTCGATGAGCGGCCGCCGGGGCGACAGCCGGTGACGACCGTCATGCGGAAGGAGAAGATGCGCGAGAAGGTGCTGACGTTTCTCGAGCGGGAGATCGCGAAAGGGCGGCAGGCGTATGTTGTCTATCCGATCATCGAGACGTCGGAGAAAGTTGATCTCAAGGCGGCCACGGTCATGTACGAACTGCTCGCGGGCGGCGTGTTCCGCGATCGGCGGGTGGCGCTCCTGCATGGGAGGATTCCCGCGCTGGAGCGAGATGCGATCATGCGGCGGTTCCGCGACGGGGAAGTTGACGTGCTCGTGGCGACGACGGTGATCGAGGTTGGCATCGACGTGCCCAATGCGACGGTCATGCTCATCGAGCATCCCGAGCGCTTCGGGTTGTCGCAGTTACATCAGTTGAGGGGGAGAGTGGGACGGGGAGGGGAAGCGTCCTACTGCATTCTGCTCGGCGATGTGAGCCCGGACTCCGGCGCCCGGCTCAATGTCTTCGTCGAGACTGAGGACGGGTTCGAG
>JBKJRV010000141.1:0-2537 GCA_046593115.1 Gemmatimonadaceae bacterium | reverse complement strand
ATCTGTTGGGCGACGCGGGGCCACAAGGCCGCTTCGGTCAAACTGAATGGGTGAATGGGGGAATGGGTGAACGGGCCTATTCACCCATTCCCCCATTCCCCCATTCACCTCTTTCGTCTGCGGCTCTTCTCGTAGATCTCGATCCACCTTTCGACCGAGACCGAGGCAATGATTTCCCCGACGACATCGAGTGGCAGGTCGTCAGGGGATTTGAAGCGCACGCACGATTTCCCCATGTCGAGCTTCTTTCCCGCCGCGGTGAATCCCTCCCGCAAACGCGCCTCGACCTGTTTGTCCCCCGCGGCCATCAGGTACAGCGAGCAATGGTTCTTCTGCGCCGCGAGCGCGGCATAGCAGAGCGGTTGTCCGTTGGCCGTGTTGGGAAAGCGCTTGAGCGGCACGCCGTAGTTGAGCATTCCCCAGCTGACGAATTCCGAGAATCCCTTCGGCAGATGTTTGCGCACGACGGATCGGACTTTCGCGATCGACTCCCGCCGCTCCTCCGGCAGCGCTGAGAGATACTCCTCGGCGGTCGTGGCGCTCTTGTTCTGCATGCTCGGGCCTCAGATCGTGGCGAGTCGGCCCACGCGGCGCTCCTCCAGGGTTGGAGCCGCGCATGTCGACCGTCGCTCGCTGGTGAATGTCAGCTCGAGGGTGCCATTCGCGGGGAGCTCACGCCATCGCTTCCATTCGGTCGCGATGTGATCGTGGATCGCCGTGAACTCCTCCTCGGTGATCTGAGGACGACTAGGGGTCCCCGGATGTTGCTTGATCGTCAGATCGACGGCCCAGAGGAAGTCCTCGAGGGACGTGACCTGACGGGTGAGGAGCTGCCGGGAGAGCTCACCAGCGGCCACTTCGGCGAACATCGCCTCGACTGGAAGGCGGGCCGGCGTTCCCCTCACCTCGAAATCAGCGATCTCCCATCCGCTCGAGACGAGCCCGAGGAATCCGTCGCACAGGCCCAGCGTCTGCTCAATCGCATAGTGCGTGAGATCGTGCACAGGGCCGTAGCCGTCGGACGCGCCGATCGTGCCGGCCGTGTGGGTGCCGTCCTCACGGATGAGGATCAGCTGCGCTTTGGCGTCAGCGCGCTTCTTGAGGCGGAAGGTCAGCCGCGGCATGGGGTCATGACTTCGATCCTCGTTTCTTCATGTATTTCCAGTTCCGCGCCTTTCCTTCCGCCATCCACCCCAGCGCCTGCTCGATCCGCCGGTCCCGCGTCTCCGTCGTCTTCGCCTCGCCGATCCACTCGATGTATTCGCGCTTGTGGCTCGGCGAAAAGCTCTCATAAGTCGTTTTCGCCTTCGCGTTGCGCTTGAGCGCCGCCGACAACGACGGTGGCGTCCGAAGCGGCGCGCGCTTCTTCACCGGGGCTGCCTTGCCGCGCTTCGGAGACTGAACACTGCCCTCATTCAGCTTGATGGCGGATCTGACATAGCCGACGATCGTTCGCTTCGGCGGCATCTCGGCCAGCGACGCCATCTTGCCGATCTGCCCCATCGCCTTGTCATCCGTCACGCGACGCGCTTGGGACGGCACGATCAGCGCACCCTTCCAGAAGTTCACGCCGACGTACGCCTTGAAGCCGGCCATGATGAACACGATCCCTTTGTGCATGAACGCCGGAGCGCCCCATTTGATGTCCTCGGTGATCTCGGGATCCGCTTCGTGCGCGATCGCGCGCAGCTCCTTGAGAATCGGCTGGGCGAACGCGGCTTGCTTCGCGATGTAGGCATCGACCCGCGGATCTTTCGTTCCCATTGAACTCTAGAACCGAATCCAGCGGCCGACACGCCGCTGGTATTGCCGATACGAATCGCCGAACGCTTCGGTGAGGTGGCGCTCTTCGCGCCGAATGACAAGCACGTAAAGCGCCCATACCGCGAGAGGAAGCAGGACGAGCGGCCAGAGCGTCTTCACCATCAGGCAACCGCCGACGTACGCGGTCGTCATGCCTGTGTACATCGGATTGCGCGTGAACCTGTACGGCCCTTCGATGACGAGCGTGGACGCGTCGCGGTTGGGATACACCGCCGTCCGCAGGCGTCGGAACGTCACGATGCCCCAGAAGGCAAGCCCCAATCCGCCGACGATGAGGGTCGCCCCGAGGAACCAGAGGGTCTGATTCACACCGACCGTGACGACGGGCCAGAAACGATAGACATACAGGTCGAGGAGCCACCCGACGAGAAACCCCGCCAGAAACAAGAGTGGCGGGGGAAATTCGACTCCGGGGCCTCGGCCGTGCTCGGTCATTTTTTCGCGACGAACAGCTCGGGAAAACCACGCTTCAGGTTTTCGATTTTCGGCCGATCGTGGTAAACGATGTACGGCTGGTTCGGATGCAGCGCCATGTAATTCTGATGGTACGCCTCTGCCAGCCAGAAGCGACTGAGCGGCGCGACTTCGGTGACGATCGGCGCCGGATAGAACTTGGCCTTCGCCAACTGGGCAATGTATGACTCGGTTTCGATCTTCTGGTAGGCGTTGCGATAGAAGATGGCCGAGCGATACTGCGTGCCGACGTCGGGGCC
>JBKJRV010000129.1:0-3367 GCA_046593115.1 Gemmatimonadaceae bacterium | reverse complement strand
CGAGCGAGAGGTCGCCCGCCGATAGGGTGGCACGGCCCGCCAGGCGGTGCCCCTGGCTGACATAGCCGATAAACGGCTCCCGAAAGAGCGTTCGTCCGATCACGCTCGGCTCCTCGGTCGTGGTCGCGACCAGACCAGCGTCGAGCGTGTCCTGACGCAGTCCCGCGAGCACCGATTCCGTGACACGCTCCTCGACGATCAACTCCAGTTGCGGATGGCGATCCGCAAGAATCTCCAATACTGCAGGCAGTAAATAGGGGGCGAGCGTCGGGATGACGGCCAATCGCAGTTCACCGGCGATCGTACCGCTCGCCGTGTCGCGCAGTTCGCCGAATCGCGCGGCCTCGCGGAGAACCACGCGCGCCTGTTCGATAAGCACCGCGCCCAGATCCGTCGGAACCACCGGCGTGCAGGAGCGATCGAACAATGTGACGCCCAGCGCGCGCTCGAGCTTGCGAAGCTGCATCGAGAGTGTGGGCTGCGTGACGTTGGAGGCCATGGCGGCGCGTGCGAAATGCCGGTGCGTATCGAGCGCAACCGCGTAGGCGAGCTGGGTCAGCGTAAGGGTCGAGGCAGAATCGAGCAGCATCGTCAGGTTCCGGGTCGGTTCGAGTGCAAGCGCGATAGTCGTGCTCTATAAAGTTAATCTATTCAATCGATTGGATTTATGAGTGGCCGTCGCCGACTTTGCAAGGTCGGCACGAACGCCGGTCAGACAACCACACGCGGATCACCAGGGGAGAACACGCGATGACGAAGTCGAACGGCTCCGAGCCCAGGGACGACGAGGAGAAGATACCCGCTCCGGCCCTGACCACCCGACAGGGACATCCCGTCCACAACAACCAGAACAATCGTACCGTTGGCGACCGCGGACCGACGGTACTCGAGAACTATCACTTTCTCGAGAAGATCTCGCACTTCGATCGCGAGCGAATTCCCGAGAGGGTCGTGCACGCGCGCGGCGCGGGGGCCCATGGATACTTCGAGGCGTACGGATCCGTGGGGGGTGAACCGATCGCGCCGTTGACTCGGGCAAAGCTGTTCCAGACGAAGGGTGCGCAGACCCCCGTATTCGTTCGCTTTTCGAGTGTGATTCACGGCGGTCACTCGCCCGAAACCCTGCGCGATCCCCGTGGCTTCTCGGTGAAATTCTATACCGAGGACGGCAACTGGGATCTTGTCGGCAACAATCTGCAGGTGTTCTTCATCCGCGATGCGATGAAGTTCCCCGACGTCGTGCATGCATTCAAGCCCGATCCCGTGACGAACCGCCAGGATTCGCGCCGCATCTTCGACTTCATCAGCCTCAGCCCGTCAGCAATCCACATGATCACCTTTCTCTTCAGCCCGTGGGGAATTCCGGCGAGCTATCGTGAGATGCGAGGCTCTGGCGTCCATGCCTACAAGTGGGTGAACGCGAAGGGAGAAGCCGTGCTCGTGAAATACCATTGGATTCCAAAAGCGGGGGAGCGCAATCTCACGCAGGCGGAAGCGGAACAGATCCAGGCGAAGAATTTCAACCACGCATCGCAGGACCTCTTCGATGCGATCGACCGCGGCGACCATCCCGAGTGGGAGCTGCAGGTACAGGTCATGGAGGATGGCGAGCACCCGGAGCTCGATTACGATCCGCTCGACCCCACGAAGATCTGGCCGCCAGATCAGTTTCCGCTCAAGCCGGTCGGTCGCATGGTGCTCGACCGCAATCCGACGAACTACTTTGCTGAAGTCGAACAGGTCGCCTTTGGTACCGGAGTGATGGTCGACGGCATGGACTTCTCCGATGACAAGCTGCTGCAGGGACGCACGTTCTCGTACTCGGACACGCAGCGCCACCGGGTCGGTCCCAATTATCTCCAGCTTCCGATCAATCGACCCCGGAGCCCCGTCGCAACGAACCAGCGCGACGGCCAGATGACCTACCGCGTCGATGGCGGGGAAGCGGGGGGCAATCCACACGTGAATTACGAGCCGACCGCGCGCGGTGGACCTGCCGAAGCCAAACCGGCTGGTGCTCCCCACACACCGTTCGTCTCCGGTCACATCGTGCGACAGGCGATCAGCCGGGAGAATGATTATGGCCAGGCAGGAGAGCGCTATCGCGCTTTTTCCGATGCCGAACGCGCCGACTTGATCACAAACCTCGTCGACCAGCTCACCCCTTGCAGCGACGACATCCGGCAGCGAATGATCACACACTTCTCCCGCTGCGACGCCGAGTACGGACGCCGCGTCGCCGAGGGACTTGAGGCGACTCGGAGCACACTACGAAAATCCGACGCGCTTGATGTCGAGCACACACCGGCGGTCGTGGAAGGAGCCCGCTGATGCGGTGCCTCGAATGCGAGCGGCCGGCCGTCGCCCTGTGCCCTGCCTGTCTCGTGGGGCAGTGCGAAGCACATTTGGTTCAGAGTCAGGACAGTCGACGACGGACAGGTGCGCTCGCTGGCTGTAGCCATGGGAACCGGGGAGCCGCGCACAGTGCTGGAACGCCTCGACCGGGTTGAGTCAACTCCTCTCGGTCACCGGCGGCGTCTACCTTCGACCCTGATTCTATACGGTCTTGCAGAATGGCCAGGGAGGGAATCGAACCCCCGACACGCGGATTTTCAGTCCGCTGCTCTACCAACTGAGCTACCTGGCCGGTACCGCTGGAAAGCTAACAACCGCGAAGCATGCCGGACAACGCTTCGTGCATTATCCGCATCGCTTTCGAAATTCGCGCTACGCCGCCGGCCGCTTCCCCACTCGCGCCGTGACCACCGACTTGATTCCGCCCCGCGTATTGAAATCTCCGACCACTTCCATCCACCGCGGATGACAGCGCTCAGACAGGTCATCGAGAATCCGGTTCACCGCGCGCTCGTAAAAAATGCCGTCGTTACGAAAGCTCCACAGGTAGAGCTTCAGAGTCTTCAGCTCGAGACAATCCCGGTCGGGCACATACGTGATGCGGATGGTCCCGAAGTCCGGTGCACCCCCCCGGAGCTGGGCCAGTTCCGCGGCGTCCGTCTCAATGCCGCCAACGGGACAGAGCGAGGTGAATTCCGGACACTCCATCCAGATTTCGTAATCGCGGCTGGGGTGCGGATTCGGGAATATCTCGAGTAGCTCAGGCTGTGGCATGGCCTGAAGAATGTAGTGGCATCGTTAGTGCGGATAAAGCATTGGACGAAGATCGCGGCGCAGCTTGTTTCCGCCGGAACCTCGAATACCTTCCAGATAGGTCAGCGCTACCAAGCGTTGACCGTTGCCGCCGCGAGAACGGCGTGGCGGTATTGCCCCCCCGGCATTGTCCGGGGGGGCTCTTTCTTTGTGGTGAGCTCAGCTCACGGCAGCGATTAACTGTTGCGGTCGTGCTCCA
>JBKJRV010000093.1:0-4127 GCA_046593115.1 Gemmatimonadaceae bacterium | reverse complement strand
GGACGCAGCTTCACCAACGCCGAGGCGGCGAACGGGGAAGCCGTTGTGATCATCAATGATGAGATGGCGGAGAAGCTGTTCGGCGAGTCGGATCCCATCGACAAAGTGGTCACCATCGGCAGCTCGCCCTTCAAGGTCATCGGACTCTACCACTATTCCGCGAGCTTTCTCGCTGGTGGCAATCGCCCGCGCGCGATCATCCCTATCGAGGCCGCGCGACGCCGACTGAACGTGTCATTCTCCGATATTGGCATCGCCGTGAAGCCGCGCGCCGGCGCCAAGCGCGACGAAGTGATCGACGAAGTCACCGCGATGATGCGCGACAAGCGCGGTCTGCGTCCCTCGGTCGACAATAATTTCGCGATCATCACCCAGGACCAACTGTTCGACGTCTATAACAAGATCTTCGGCATGTTCTTCCTGGTGATGATCGTGCTGTCGGCCATCGGCCTCCTCGTCGGCGGAGTCGGCGTCGTAGCGATCATGATGATCTCGGTCACCGAGCGCACGCGCGAAATCGGTGTTCGGAAGGCGCTTGGCGCAACCCGCGGCACGATCATGTGGCAGTTCCTCGTGGAGGCGGTGACCCTGACCGGGGTCGGCGCCATCATTGGACTCGTGCTGGGCACCATTGGCGCGTTCGCCATCCGCAGCATGACCCCCATCGACGCGTCGGTGCCCCCGCTCGCCATCCTCGCGGCCCTGCTTACCAGCGCATTCACCGGCGTGCTCTTCGGTGTCATTCCCGCGCTCAAGGCATCCAAGCTCGATCCCGTGACGGCCCTGAGGTACGAGTAGTGTCCTTTCTCGAAGCGGTTCGCCTTGCGTTCCAGCAGATCCGCGTCCAGAAGCTGAAGAGTTTCTTCACGCTCCTCGGCGTCATGATCGGCGTCATGTTCCTGATCGCGGTGGTGACGATCGTGGAAGGCATGAGCCGCTACATGGAAGAGGACTTCGCCGGCAAGCTGCTCGGCGCGAACACCTTCACGCTCCGCCGTATTCCGTGGTTCGGCGACGGCAACATGACGCGCGAACAGTGGGCGGCCATGGAGCGGCGGCCGCGCTTCTATCATGCGGATGCACGGCTCCTCGCGTCCGCCCTCCCGGCGGGATCGCGCTACGCCATCGAGAGCCAGAATAGCGCATACGCGCGGTCCAGGTATGTGCGGCCGCGCCAAGTCGAAGCGCACGCGGTCGAGGGCGATTACTTCGCGATCAAGAACTACGACCTCACCTCCGGACGTACGTTCTCGCAGCAGGAAGCGGACCTCGGTCTGCCAGTGATCGTCATCGGCAGCGAAACCGCCACGTACTTCTTCCCAAACCTCGATCCGCTGGGACGGGAACTGCGCGTGGGTGGCGTTCCCTATCGGGTCATTGGCGTCATCGAGAAACAGGGCAGCCTGTTCGGTCTCTCGATGGACAAGATGGTGATCGCACCCTTCGGATCACCGATGCGCCGGCTCACCAACCCCATGGGCGATGTTGACGGCATCATGGTGCAGGCACCGAACCAGATGATGCTCGAGGAATCCATGGAGTCCACGCGCGAGCTGATGCGCGGGCGACGGAAGCTGCGTCCCTCTCAGCCCGACGATTTCGTCATGGAAACTTCGCAGTCAGCGCTCGCCGGGTTCCAGAAAGTAAAGAAAATGATGACCGTTGCCGGCACCGCCCTTCCCGCCATCGGCCTGATCATCGGCGGCATGGTCATCATGAACATCATGCTGGTCGCGGTCGCGGAACGCACGCGCGAGATCGGCATCCGGAAAGCGCTGGGTGCGCGTCGAAGCGATATCCTCAAGCAGTTTCTCGTCGAGGCGGCCACGTTGAGCACCGTCGGGGCGATCATCGGTATCACGCTCGGTATTGCCGCCGCAAAAATTGTGGAATGGCAAACGCCGCTGCCGGCGGCGGTGGCCCCCTGGTCCCTCGTCGCCGCCACGCTGCTGGGTACAGTGGTCGGCATCAGTGCCGGAGTGTATCCCGCGAGTCGGGCATCGAAGCTGGATCCGATTGTTGCCCTGCGTCAGGAGTAGCTCATGAGCATGGGTACTCGATTTTTTCAGGCATTCGAAGGGGTGGGCATCGCCCTCGATGCCATTCGAGCCAACAAGGTGCGCGCGGGTCTCACGATCATGGGCGTGGCAGTCGGCGTGTTCGTCGTCGTCGCGCTCTCGTCGGTGGTGCGCGGGATCAACGAGAGCTTCGCGCGCGACCTGGAAGCTGCGGGCCCTACGTCCTTCTACATGTACAGGCGTCCGATCGGCGGCTTCAACGTCTGCGATGGCACCGACGAGACCTGTCCGTGGCGTCGAAATCCGCCTTTGACCTTCGAAGAGGCGGAGATGCTCGAACGCCTTCCGACGATCAAGGCCGTTACAGCGCACATGGGCTCGGGTGCGTCGTTCAAGTACCGGGACCGGGAGATCCCTCAGGCCGGCCTCGAGGTGTACACCGCGAACTGGACCGAGGTTGATGGCGGCGACATTTTCCCTGGCCGCACATTCTCCGACGCCGAACATGACGCAGCGGCCCGGATCATTATCCTGAACGCGAAGCTTGCAGAGGCACTATTCGGCGACTCCGATCCGCTGGGAAAGCTCGTTGCCGTCAACGGCGTACCCATGCAGGTGATCGGGATCTATCATTACACCGCCAGCCCCATGGGCACTCCCACCGCTGCTGGCGGAGGCGACAGCCCCAAGGGGATCATCCCCTTCATGACCGGCCGGCGCGTGCTCAACCTCGGCATTCGGCGCACGGATCTGATTGTGAAGCCTGAACCGGGCGTCACCGTGGAAGAAGCGACCGATGACGTCGTGGCGGCGATGCGCGCGTCACGACGTCTGCGACCGAGCCAGTCGAACAACTTCGAGATCGTGACGCAGGACCGGCTCATGGGGATCTACAACGAACTGTTCGGCACCGTGTTCATTGTCGGCATCGCACTGTCATCGGTGGGATTGCTCGTCGGCGGCGTCGGCGTGATCGCGATCATGATGATCAGCGTTACCGAGCGCACGCGGGAAATTGGCGTGCGCAAGGCGCTCGGCGCCACGCGGGCGAGTATTCTCTGGCAATTCCTCGTTGAAGCAGTGACGCTGACGGCCATTGGGGCCGGCATCGGGTTATTCCTGGGTGTCGTCGTCGCAACGCTGATTCGCCTATACACACCTGTCCCAGCGGCGACGCCCCTGAGTGCGATCGTCACCGCCCTGGTGGCTTCGGCTATCACCGGAGTGGTTTTCGGAATGCTGCCGGCCCTGCGCGCCTCGCGTATGGATCCAGTCGCCGCGCTGCGGCACGAGTAGCGCAACATGGACGACGCCCAGCGTGCCATTCGGGCACTGTCCATTGGCACAGTGCTCCGCATCGAGCGCCTTTCCCTGGGGCGTGCGGAAGGTACCCTGCGTGAGAAGCACCTGGACGCGGTGACCATAGGCAACGGGGACGTGCTCGAGCGCGTGGCGTTCGCGGACATGCAGCGCGTGTGGCGCCGCGCAACCTTCGCGCTGCCCGGAGCCATGCTCGGATCGCTCGCCGGACTCGCCGTCGGCGGTCTGGTGGCCATGAAAGTTTTCTCGGTGCTCGCCGGGTTTCTTGCCGGAAAAGCGTTGCTCATTGGCGCGCTCATCATGGCCGGGCTCGGCGCGCTGTTCGGTGGAGCCGCAGGCGCATGGATTCCTCGCTGGACCAGGGTCTGGGGCTGATTCCACCGCAAGGCACCGTCGCGCGCGTTGTCGCTGCATCGACCGAACAGTAGTTTCCCGCATGACCCGATCCTTCGAGTGCGCCGCGCTCCGGATCATCTGACCTTCGAGTCACCCTCCGCCCATCGATCACATGCGTTCTCCACTCCTCGCCGCGGGGCTCATCGCCTGCGCCGCCGTCATGCTCGTTGCGCCTGCCCGGGCGCAGGCGCCCATCTCATTTGCGAAGGCGACCGAAGGGCTGGAGCGGCGTGACGGATACGTCCCGCTCTACTGGAATGCCGCTAAAGGCAAGCTGTACCTCGAGGTGACGCGGCCCGGCGAGGATTTCCTCTACCTGACGTCGCTCGTCACCGGGCTCGGTATTGCCGGTGTCGATCTCGATCGTTCGATGCTTGGCGACGAATACGTCGC
>JBKJRV010000082.1:0-10399 GCA_046593115.1 Gemmatimonadaceae bacterium | reverse complement strand
GGCACGCCGACGCCGGCTACAGCGAGGCCATCGCGACCGCCGCCGCGCACGACGTTTACCTTCCGATGGTCAACCGCCCGTCGGTGCGTGCTCCCTCGTCCGGATCTGCCTGATGCTCTCTGCCCGCTTCAAGCCATGGCACGTTCCGATGTTCGCCGCGAAGTACGCGTATCTGCGCCTCGTGAAGAAGCCGCTGCTGGTAAATTTCGAAGTCACCATGCGCTGCAACGCGCGCTGTACCTTCTGCGACTACTGGAAGACAGACCCCAGCGCCAAGGCCAGCGAGGTCACGAGTTTCGCGGATGCCGCGCGTTTCTTCAACCCGTTGATGATCAACTTCACGGGCGGCGAGCCGACGCTGCGCCGCGACCTGGAGGACCTGATCGCGGCAGTCGCCGGGGCGGTACGAGTGAAGTACATCGTGGTACTCACCCACGGCGGGATGCTCACGCCGGAGCGCGCCAAGTCCATCTGGGACGCGGGAACGAATGCGTTCAACATTTCCCTGGATTACCTGGATGGGCGTCACGATATCGCGCGCGGCATTCCCGGCCTGACCGCGAAGATCTTCAATAACATCCCGAAGATGCGCGAGAAGGGCATCGATGGCGTCCGCTTCACGACCGTCATCAAGAATGACAACCTCGACCAGCTCATGCCAATCGCCCTGCGCGCGAAGGAGATCGGCTGCGCGGTCAATTTCAGTTCGTACACGGACTCCAAGAATGGCAACAAGGCGCACCTCGTCGCGGGGGACGACCTGACCCGCCTGGATGCGGCGATCGCCGAGCTGCTGTCATTCAAGAAACGCAACCGCGGCGTCATCTCGAACTCGGATTACTACCTCGAGCAGATTCCCCGGTACGTGCGTGGAGAGCTCACCGGGAAATGCAAGGCGGGGCAGAGCACGATTCACGTGGATCCGACCGGGCACGTGAAGCGCTGTCCCGACTTTCAGACAGACTTCCACTGGCGTGATTTCAGGAAGTACGAGCCGATCGCGTGCAACGCGTGCTATTACGCGTGTCGCGGTGAGGCACAGGCTCCGTTGCGCCTGTCACGCGTGCGCGACGTGATGGCGTAAAGTATTGCGTATTGCGTATTGCGTCCTGCGTAAAGTGACGGACGCGGCCTGCGTGCGTACACACAGCTTCCATCGTGACGGGCGCAGGGCGACAACACCAGCCATGCACGACTGATCGATCAAGATGAACTCCAGCGGCGCCCGATCACTCCTGTTCGTCAATGCCGCGCAGATTGCCACCTGTGCTGGTCCGGGATCGGCGCGGCGGGGGCCGGCGATGGGCGACGCAGGCGTAGTCACTGGTGCCGCTGTCCTCGTGCGCGGCGACCTGATCGAAGCCGTAGGCCCACAGTCTGAGCTCGAGCGATTGCACCGGAATGCCGACCGCGTGGATTGCCGAGGCATGCTGCTCACACCGGGTCTCGTGGATTCGCACACGCACGCAATCTTCGGGCGTGCACGGTATGCGGAGCAGGAACAGCGGGCCGCTGGCACTGACTACATGGAAATCGCTCGACGCGGGGGCGGCATCCACGCGTCGGTTCGAGACCTGCGCACCCGCTCCGAGGATGAGCTGCTCGCGCTCGCCACACCGCGGCTCCGTGCGCTGGCGTCCTACGGAACGACCACGGTGGAGATCAAGTCGGGGTACGGGCTGACGCTCGAAGACGAGCTCAAGACGCTGCGGGTGATCGCGCGACTCGCAGCCGAGCTCCCGCTCCGGCTGGTGCCAACCTGGCTGGGAGCGCACGAGGTTCCGCAGGAATACCGCGCAGCACAGGGCGGGCGGGACGACTATCTGCGCCTGCTGATCAACGACATGCTGCCCGTCATCGCGGCAGAACGGCTGGCGCGCTTTGCCGATGTCTTCTGCGAGCAGGGCGTCTACACCGTGAGTGAGAGCCGGGCTGTCCTCACTGCCGCGCGCAATGCCGGTCTGGGCATCAAACTCCATGCGGACGAGCTGCAGCCGTCCGGAGGAGCGGAACTCGCCGGGGAGCTTCAGGCCACATCCGCGGATCACCTCGCGGCCGTGTCCGAGCAGGGGATTGCCGCGCTCGCGCACGCAGGCACGATTGCGACGCTGCTCCCGGGCACCATGCTCTTCCTCGGCAAGACGAAACAGGCCCCCGCACGCGCGCTCATCGACGCCGGTGTCGCCGTCGCGCTTGCGACTGATTTTAACCCGGGCACATCGCCGACCGTGAATTTTCCGCTCATTCTGACGCTGGCTGTCAGCCAGCTCCGACTGAGCGCCGCCGAGGCGCTCGTCGGAGCTACCGTGAACGGAGCCGCCGCGCTCGGATTGGCGGACCGGGCCGGCCAGATTGCTCCCGGCTTCTCTGCCGACCTCGCGCTTTTTGAAGCGGAGGATCTCAGAGAGTTGCCATACTGGTACGGCGACCGGCGATGCCGAGGCTCGTGGACGCGCGGCAAACCTTGTCACCCGTATGAGTTAGAGATACCTTAGAGACCATCCGCCCCTCTCATCCGGGGCCTTTTGTTCGTTCCCCGGAACACCGCCTGCCTGATGTCCAACGTAGCAAGACTGAAGAAGCAGGCCGCGGAATTCGAGCAGAAGAAGCAGTTCGACAAGGCACTCCAGAAATACATGGAAGTGCTCCAGCTGCTCGAAACGCATAAGGATGAGATCGACGTTGCGCTCTACAATCGCGTCGGCGATCTGCTCATTCGGCAGAACAACGTTGGCGACGCCGTTACGTATTACGAGAAGGCCGTAGATCTGTACGCCGAAGGCGGACTGTTCAATAATGCCATCGCCCTGTGCAACAAGATCCTGCGTCAGTCCCCGGGCCGCACCGAGGTGTACTACAAGCTCGGGAAGATCAGCGCGCAGAAGGGGTTCATCAGCGACGCGAAGGTCAACTTTCTCGAGTACGCCGGGCGCAAGCAGAAGGGCGGCCAGATCGACGAAGCGTTTCGCGCCCTGAAGGAGTTCGCGGATCTCTGCCCGGACCAGGACGACATTCGGCTCATGCTCGCCGATCAACTCGTCAAGGCAGACCGAAAGGATGAAGCGCTCGACCAGCTGAATCTCCTCTATCAGCATCTCGATGCTGAGGGGCGCAGCGCTGAAGCGGAAGCGACCGTCGAGCGAATGAAGGCCCTCGATCCCTCGTTCGAGCCGCAGTCCATGGCGGGGACGAAGAAGAAGCAGTCGAGTGGGTTGGTCTTCCTTGATCTGGACGCGCCGATCAGGGCGGGCAGCAAGCGCTCCACCGTCGAGAGCCGCCGCGTGTCGCGGGCGCTGGACAGCTTGCCAATTCTCGACGTCACGCCATCGGTACCAAAGGCTGCTCCAGCTCCACGGGCCGCTCCCCCCGCACCTGCCGTCGTCGAGGGGATCAGTCACGGCGCCATGGTGGATAGCTCGCCGGACGCGAGAACCGAGTCCCTCGAAGGCCTTGAATCAACGTCGCTGGATTTCGAGCCGACGACCGCAGCGGGTGCGACCGACGACGCCGGTTCCGCCCTCCCGATGTTGGACCTCGAGTTGACGTCGCTGGAAAGTCCTGCCGACGACGACGCGCCGTTGGCCGACCTGCCGATGCTGGATGTTGAGGACGTCAGTCGCAGCAGCGATCTGGCGATCATCATGCCCGACGAGCCGGCTGCGCCGCCACCGCGGCGCGCCAGTGGTGCGATGCTCGCCGACATGGTGCCACCACTGCTGCAGGACGCCGAGCAATCCGCTGAGAGCACGATGGATGTGTCGGATCTCGACATTGATCTCGGCGCCGAGGTGCCCAGCAGCGGCATGGGAACGCCCGCCGCGGGATCGCCGATGGTGGGCGTGTCGGGGAATTTCGAGTCGCTGGATCTCGAACCGGACGGCGGCAGCGGGTTCGGTCCGTCGGGACGTCTGTCGAGCGATGCGTTCGAACTCGAGTTCGATGGAGCATTGACCGCGGACGAGTTGCCCCAGGGGGCAGAGTCCGAAGCGGAATTCGATTCCGGATTGGTGGCCTTGCCCGAAGTGGATCTGGAGATGGAGCCGTTGCCGGACGTTGAGTCGGAACCGGAACCGGAACCGGATCTGCTTCCCCTGCCAGACCCAGAGCCCCAGGTGGCTCCGCGTCGTCCGTCGGCACGATCGACAACGTCCATTCTCGCACAGTCCGTGGATGCGCTGCGTGATGCCGTGGCGGGTGCCGAATCCGACTGGGCGTTACGTCGGCAATTCGGCGAGGCGCTTCTCGATGCGGGCGATCGCGAGGGTGGACTTCGCGAGCTCGAGGCGGCGATGCTTGGCTTCGAGCGCGGCGAGGATCTCGACAGCGCCGGTTCGGTGGCGGATGAGATCATTCGCCTGGATCCCAACTCGGTTCGTCATCACCAGAAGCGCGTCGAGTACGCGTTCCGCACGAATGACAAGCCGCGACTGGTCGAAGCCTACCTCCAGTTGGCCGATTCGCTCTTCCGCAGTGGTCAGGAGGACAAGTCGCGCACGGTCTATCAGCGTGTGCTGGATCTTGCACCGGACGACATCCGGGCGCAGGCGGCGCTGACGGCGTTTCCCGAGCCTGAGGTCGTGGCAGCGAAGCCAAAGAAGGAGCAGGAGCGCGCGTCGACGACGGGTATCGGGCGACGGTACACGGTAGAAACGAAGCGCTCGACGTTGCCACCGGAGCCCGCGGCGGCCGCGGCACGCCCCGACGACGCGTTCGTGAATCTTGGCGATTGGTTGCGCGACGACAATGTCCCGAAGGACACCCGGATGATTGTCGAGGAGAAGGACCCCAGCGGGGACGAGGCGGCCGATTTCGCCGACATGCTCCGGAAGTTCAAGCAAGGTATCGCGGAGAACGTCGAGGACGAGGATCATGAAAGCCACTACGATCTGGGCGTGGCCTACAAGGAGATGGGCCTGCTCGACGAAGCCATCTCGGAGTTCCAGAAGGCGCTGCGGGGCACGCTGAGTCGCGTGCGAACGTACGAGGCGCTGGGAGATTGCTTCATCGCAAAGGGGCAGCACCAGGTATCGACGACGGTGCTGTCGCGGGCGCTGGTCGAGAAGGACGTGACGGATGACCGTCTCGTTGGCGTGTTGTATCTGCTTGGCATCGCGAACGAGGCGCTGCAGAAATTTCCCGAGGCGCTGGAGTATTACAACCGCGTCTTCGCGGTTGATATCCAGTTTCGCGATGTTGGCGAGCGGATCATGGCGGTCGAGCAGGTGGCGCGTTGAGCGTGACGGTGCGCGCACGCTCGACGACCAATGCGGCACTGCGCGACATTCAGCGTCCGGTCCGCGCGCAGCTCGACGCAGTGCCGCGGGAGCTGACGCGGATCGTCACGGCCGACCTGCCGCTGATCGAGGAGGTCAACGCCCACCTGCTGCGCATGCAGGGGAAGCTGTTCCGGCCGACGCTGCTGCTCCTGTCCAGCGCCACCGAGGGCACGCCGGAGCCTCGCGCGACCACGCTGGCGGCAGTGCTCGAGCTGATCCATCTCGCGACGCTCGTGCACGATGATTCGGTGGATCATTCGGCGCTGCGTCGTGGGATGCCGACGATCAATTCGATGTTCAGCCACCAGATCTCCGTGATCATGGGCGACTTCCTCTACACGCGCGCCCTGGGCTCGCTGGTGAGAGGCCAGGAATTTGAAGCGCTTCGGGTGATCACTGACGCGTCCGACCAGATGACACTGGGCGAGATGCGGCAACTGATGGCATTCGATGCGCTCGCGTTCTCGGAGGATGACTATTACGCGCTCATCCTCGCGAAAACAGCATCGCTGATTGGGGCGGCGTGCGAAGTTGGCGCGTTGTGCGGAGCCCGAACGCACCAGCAGGCCCTGGCGACGTACGGACAACGACTCGGCATGGCCTTCCAGATTGCCGATGATCTGCTGGACTACACCGCGGACCAGGATGAGACAGGAAAGCCGACAGGTCTCGATCTCCGCGAGCACAAGGTCACGTTGCCACTGATCGCGGGCATGCGCGCCATGAGCGACGCGGGCCGACGCGAAGTCGAAACACTTTTCGAGACGGATGAGCCAGATGATGAAGCCATCGCGCGCGTGGTCGAAATCGTGAGCGAACACGGCGGCCTGGAGTACGCTCGCCGTCGCGGCGAGCAGTTCGCGAGTGAGGCGGAGGAGGCCCTGTCGGCGTTGCCGGAGAGTGAGGCGCGCTCCGGCCTGCTCGATGCGATCGCCTACGTCATGGACCGGCGCTGGTAATGGCGACCGGATCTTCGAAGCACCGACCGGGGTTCCATGCTCTCGTGCTCGCGAGCGGTTTCATCGTGGGCGGGGTCATGACGCAGGTCTGCCGGCGCTTCCTGCCGGCCGGCGCCGTAAAGGAATTCCTGACGACCGGGGCCACGCCGTCCATCGGCCCGCTGCCCCTCGACCTGATTATCCTGAAGCTGGCTATTGGCCCAGTTGCTCTTGATGTTTCGCTGTTGAGTCTAGTAGGCGTCCTTATTGCCTATCTGATCGCACGATCGCTCTTCTAGGAGACGTGATATGAATTTCGGAAACATGGGTTTCATGGAGATCCTGATCATTCTCGTACTGGTGCTGCTCCTGTTTGGAGCCAAGCGCCTGCCGGAGATCGGTGCGTCCATGGGGAAGGGCATTCGCGAGTTCAAGAAGAACATCTCGGATGCCGAACGTTCGCTGAAGGAGCCGGAGCCGCGAGACCGGCTGGCGTCGTCACAGGATCAGGCGCCGGTGCGTGACGAAGAAGCTCGTCCCGATCCCAAGCGACTGATTTCGTAGCAGGCCGAGGGCGTTCCTGCCGGGACGGTACCGGCTAGCCGGGTACTACTCCGTCTCTACCGGGACGTTCTCGCGGGCCCTGGCTTCGAATTCCTTCCGCCGGTCATCGATGGTGGCGGCCTTCCGCAGGTTCTCGATGAACAGCTGGACGCGCTGCTGACGCAGGCCCTGCATCAATTGCTGCCGCTGCTGGGCCTTCTGCGCCTCCCATTCGGGCCGTGAGGCGTTGCGCCTCTCGTCAACACGAATGATGAAGACGCCGGTTCGCGTAGTGATCGGCGCGCTGACGGCTCCCACGGGCAGAGCGAAAGCAGCGCCGATAGCCTCGTTAAACTGCCCGATCCCGGGCACGAACGTAATCCGGTTGAACCACGGGCTCGGACTCATCATCACACCCTTGGCCACCGCCGCTGACTCCAGAGTGGTGGCGGCCGCCGCCGTCGCGATCTCCTTTGCGCGCGGGAGGAGCTTTTCGACCTTTTTCTCCCGGGACACGGCACGCCGCACGTCAGCCCGGACGACGTCGAGCTTCGGCTCGCCGCCAGGGACCAGCGTGTCGAGGCGAGCGAGATAGTAGGCGTCATCGCTGTCGATCAGGTCACTGATCTCACCCGCCTGCGCCGTAAAGGCCCACGCGCTGACGCTGGGCACCGGACGCCCACCCTGGGTGAGCGCCTCGCCTTCAAAGGCCACCAGGCGCGCGACCGGCAGGCCGAACTTCCGGGCGACGCTGTCGAAGCGCGTGCCCTTCTTGTCGCCGCCACTGACCTGCGCCCACAGCGAGTCCGCAAGCCGGTCCACGGCAACGGCCGTGGAGTCGCTCTGCTGCACCCGCAGGAGAATGTGCCGAAGCGTCAGCGAATCACCGGCGCGTTTGTCCACCTTGATAAGGTGGTAGCCGAACTGCGTCATCACCGGATCGGACACCTGACCGGGCTTGAGGGCGTAGGCGGCCCGCTCGAAATCCGGAACGAAGCGCCCGCGAACTCCGGTGCCTAGGGCGCCGCCCTCGACCGCGGAAGCGGAATCGGAGGACGCTTCCTTCGCGACAGCCTCGAACGTGCGGGCGCCTGACACGATATCATCACGCAACTTGAGCAACCGGTCGCGTACGGCGGCAGTATCGGCGGCCGTGACAACGCGCGGCACCGCAATAACGGACACCGCGGCGCGACCTGGCCGGTCGAACTGCTTGCGATGCTTCTCGAAATACGCGCGGATCTCATCATCGCTGACGACGACCGTATCTGTGACGGTCTCAGGGCGCAGCGCGACGTAACTCACGCGCGCCGAATCATGCGAGTCCTGCCAGATTCCCCAAAGTCGTGAATCAGTGACGTAGACGTCGGTCGCGATCTGCTCGAACAGCTTCTGCTTTGGCAGTTCGGAGCGGTAATAGTTCTCGAGGTTCACAAGCAGGCCGCTCTGGCGCGCGGTCGGACTCTTGAGCAGGCGCTGATACTTCTCGGGATCGAACTGGCCTTCCGTCTGCAACTCGGGGTTCTGCATCAGCTGCGGCGGCGGCAGATACAACGCGGCCTGGCGAATCTCGTCATCGGTGACGGTGATGCCGCGCCGCTTGTATTCCTGCGCGAGCAGGACTTCCGAGACGAGCTGATTGTAGGCCTGTTCCTTGACCTTCTCGATCTCATCGAGCGACAGCGACCGGCCCTGCTGCTGCGAGGCCACCTGAACCTGGTTCTGGTAGCTGGCGAGCCAGGTGTTGTAGGTGATCTCGGTTCCGTTCACCTTGGCGATCGGTGTCGTGGCGGTAACGCCGCCGGCTCCCATCAATCCGGACGTCTCGTACAGCAGAAATCCCCCGATGAATGCGAGGGCAATGAACCAGAAGATATATTTGGCGGAGCTGCGGAGGGTTTGCAGCACGATCAACTTCTCCAACGAAAATGGGCGGGGCGCGGCTGGACTACAGCCCACAAAACTAGATGGCGCAACGACATAAAATCAAGAGAGAGTGTCACTTCTGATTGACTACGCTTGTGCGCAAGATGTATTTTTCGCCTCAGCCGCACCCCCCCACGGAGTACAAACAGAGGCACCTGAATGGCCGGTTCTGCCCGGATTGATGAGCTGAAAAAAAAGTTCGATGAGAATCCGGGACGGTATTTCGCGCCACTGGCCAACGAATACCGGAAAGCGGGCGAAATCGAGCAGGCCATAACGATCTGCCGCACCTACCTGGCCGAGAAGCCCGGTCACATGAGCGGGCTCATCGTCTTCGGGCAGGCCTTGTACGAAGCCACGCAGTTCGACGAGTCGAGAATTACCTTCGAGCAGGCGCTCGCGCTCGACCCCGAAAATCTCATCGCGCTTCGCCACCTGGGCGATATCGCGCGTGATGTCGGAGACTCGGCGGCCGCTTGCGGCTGGTATCAGCGGGTGCTTGATGCCGATCCGCGCAATGAAGAGATCGCAGCGCAGCTCGCCGCGGTTTCGAGCGCGGCCGCGGCCACTCCGGCGGCGGCGGCTCCTGCCGAGAGCTCCGGGATGTCCGGGTGGGGCGATATCAACCCCGAGCAGCCTTCAACTGATCAGGCGGCGTCCAGCGCGGCCAGCACGCTGATCCTGGAGGCTGTGACGCCACCGTCCGCGTCGCCATTCGCCGACCCGGAATCCTCCAGGGATTCCATTCAGCTCATTGCCCTCGACGATCCGGCGACGTCGCCGGACATTGAGCGGGATAGCCCGGTGCTGGAGTTCGAGCCTTCCAGCTTCGCGGCACCGTCGGCGGGTGCCAGCCACGACGACGCGCTTGGCATTGAGCACGCTCAGGAATTCGGAGCGTCAGGTAGCGGACGTTCGACGATGGGCGATATCGAGCTCGATCGCCCCTTCGAGATGCCACCCGATTTGCCGTTGGCTGCGGCGGGGGACCTTGGCCTCGAAATCAGCGAGTTCACGCCTCCGTCGCGGGATGAGCTGCCAGCATCCGCGGACTTCGGCGGAACTTTGGCGTTCGACTCCGATCTGCTGCCTGCGTATGAGCCCGAGGCTCGCACGGAGCCCCCCGCTGCGGCACCCGCGATCGACGCGGATCGAGAGAGCGAGGAGCCCTCGGCGGCTCCCGCGGGATTCGTGACCGAGACAATGGCCGAGCTGTACCTGAAGCAGGGATATCGCGCGGAGGCGATCAGCGTCTACCGGCAGCTGGTCGAGCAGCACCCGGGCGATTTCACCCTTCGCGAGAAGCTCAGGAGTGCCGAAGCAGGGCATCCCTCGGCCCCCTCCGGTGGTTCAGCGCTACCGACCGATATTGCGGCGTCTCCATCTGGAGCTGCGAGATCTCCCTCCGGAGTTGCGACGCTTCCCTCCGGTGGTTCTTCGATGCCCTCCTCGAAGCTGGTAGCCTCGGCGGAGCAGGGCTCACGCACGGGACGCACGGCGCGGGCGTTTTTTGGCTCGCTGGCGTCCCGCCGCGCTCCCGCGCGCCCTTCTGATCCCGCGATCAGTGCGTTCGAAACAGCGCCATCGTCGCTCCTGGCAGAATCCGGTGTAACAGGGCCGTCGGACTGGATCATGGAGCCCGCCGGGACACCGGCCGCGGGCGCTCAGGCCGCAGAAGCACCGTCCACTGAGGCGGCTCCGTCGCCGGTGGTGGCC
>JBKJRV010000057.1:0-4592 GCA_046593115.1 Gemmatimonadaceae bacterium | reverse complement strand
TCTCATGGCATACCCTGCGTTCGGCACTCGACGCCCCGCCCGATCCCATCAGCACCGAAAGAGCGAGCCAGATGGTTTCGAACGGGTGGCTCGAGTGGAAGATGTTCCGGACAAGGGCGTTCTCGGAGTGAAGTTGTCGGAGGGGCAGCGCGTGTGTCTGGCGCGCGTGGGGGAGGAGATCTTTGCCGTGAACGACAACTGCACGCACGAACACTTTCCGATGTCGGAAGGGAATGTGCTCGATGGGCACATCATCGAGTGCTCCTGGCATGGCGCGCGGTATGATCTGCGGACCGGAGCACTGATGCGCGCACCGGCGAACGGGCCGATCGCGACATTCGAGGTGAAGGTGGAGAACGGCGAGATCCGCGTGGGCAGACGCCGGTGAGCGCGTCCCGCCGGCCGGACTTTCCGCTGCTGGTGAACAATCCAGGCCTGCGATATCTGGATTCCGCCGCCACGTCGCAGAAGCCACGGGTGGTGCTCGATGCCATTCGCGACTACTACGAGACGTCGAACGCGAATCCGCACCGGGGCGCGTATGCGCTGTCGGTACGCGCAACCGAGCGATACCAGGCAGCCCGTGAGCGCATCGCGCGGTTCGTCGGGGTGGGTGATGCCTCGTGTCTCATCTTCGTGCGCGGGACGACGGAAGCGTTGAACCTTGTGGCGAGCGCCTGGGGGAATGCGAACGTCAGTGCGGGCGACGAGATCGTCGTGACGGCGCTCGAGCATCACGCGAACTTCGTCCCCTGGCAGCAGCTCGCACTGGCGAAGAAGGCGACGCTGCGCATTTGTGCTCTCACCCCCGACGGTCGCATCGATCTCGAGTGCCTGCGCGGACTGATGAGCCCCCGCACGCGCGTCGTCGCGTTCAATCACGTGTCGAACGCGCTGGGCACTATCAATCCGGTGACGGAGATTGCCGCCATCGCGCGGTCGGTTGGCGCACTCACGGTATGTGATGGCGCCCAGGCGGTGCCCCACCTCCGCGTGGACTTCGACAGTCTCGGTGTCGATTTCTACGCGTTCAGCGGCCATAAAATGTGCGGGCCCATGGGCAGCGGTGCCCTGCTCGGCAAACGCGACATCCTCGAGGCGATGCCGCCATATCACTTTGGCGGCGACATGATTTCTGTCGTAGGCGACGAGCGGAGCACGTGGAACGAGCTGCCGCACAAGTTCGAGGCGGGCACGCCGAGCGTTGCGGATGCCGTGGGACTCGCGGCGGCGGTTGAGTATCTCGAATCCATCGGCATGGAGGAGATTGCGAAGCATGAGCGCGCGCTGATGCGGCTCGCGTCGGAGCGGCTCCAGTCGGTGGAGGGGCTACGTATCTACGGTCCGGCCCCGGAGCACCGGAGTGGCGTCGTGAGCTTTACGGTCGCCGACATCCATCCGCACGATCTCGCCACGATTCTCGACCAGGACGGCGTCTGCGTGCGCGCGGGGCACCACTGTGCGCAACCGCTCATGCGCCGGCTCGAAGTTCCCGCCACGTTGCGGGCGTCCTTTTATGTCTACAACGACGAATCCGACGTGGACGCTCTGGTCACAGCGCTCGACAAGGCCAGGGCGGTCTTCGCCTAGCGCTCACACAGTCTCTCCTGGAATGACGCGTCACCTTGCACGCGAACAGGCTGCGCCGCATGTTCGGCGCCCCCAGCAATTCCTCGACAGGGTTCAACCAGGCGCGACCGACCTATGAGCAGTGTCACACCACCACGCGAGGCCGGGACCGGCAGCTCGACGAGCAACACGCAGAGTGAAGTCGACCGCTTCATGCGGGAGATCGAGCACCGCAATCCGGCCGAGCCCGAGTTTCACCAGGCGGTTCGCGAGGTCGCGGAGAGCGTCATGCCGCTCGTGCTGGACGACGCGCGCTACCGCGACAACAAGATTCTCGAGCGGATGGCGGAACCGGACCGCGTAATCTCCTTCCGCGTCGCGTGGGAAGACGACAGAGGCGAGATCCATGTCAATCGCGCGTTCCGCGTGCAGTTCAACGGCGCGATCGGACCCTACAAGGGCGGAATGCGATTCCATCCGAGCGTTACGCTCGGCGTGCTGAAGTTCCTCGGCTTCGAACAGACATTCAAGAATTCGCTCACGGGCCTGCCGATGGGCGGTGGAAAGGGCGGCTCGACCTTCGACCCGAAGGGGAAAAGCGATCGCGAGGTTATGCGCTTCTGCCATCGGTTGATGGCGGAGCTACACCGGCACATCGGCGAGCGCACGGACGTCCCCGCAGGGGACATTGGCGTCGGCGCGCGCGAGGTGGGGTACATGTTCGGCGCGTATCGTCAGCTCGAGAACCGCTTCACCGGAGTGTTCACGGGGAAAGGACGCGCCTTTGGCGGCAGCGCAATTCGGCCGGAAGCAACCGGCTATGGGATGGTGTACCTCACCGAGGCGATGCTGGGTACGCGCGGTGAAGGCATCCGCGGGAAAACGGCGCTCGTCTCCGGATCCGGCAACGTCGCGTTGCACGCCATTGAAAAGCTGACGCACCTCGGTGCGCGCGTGGTCACCGCATCAGACTCCTCTGGCTTCGTGCACGACCCCGATGGCATCTCACCCGAGAAGCTCTCGTGGTTGAAGGATCTCAAGGACGTAAAGCGCGGCCGCATCGAGGAGTACGCGAAGAAATACAGGAAGGCCACCTTCCACGCCGGCAATCGTTCATGGAGCGTGGCCTGCGATCTTGCCTTTCCCTGTGCCACGCAGAATGAGCTCTCCATCGACGACGCGAAGGCGCTGACGAAACAGGGGGTCATCGCCGTCGCTGAAGGAGCCAACATGCCGAGCGATGCGGACGCGGTGCACCATCTGCTCGCGGAGAAGGTTCTGTTCGGCCCCGCGAAAGCCGCGAACGCGGGCGGTGTGGCGGTGTCCGGTCTGGAGCAGACTCAGAACTCCATGCGCCTGAGCTGGACCGCCGAGGAGGTGGACGATCGCCTCAAGCAGATCATGCTTGGCATCCACGCCACGTGCGTGCAGTACGGCGACGACGGCAACGGCTACGTCAACTACGTGAAGGGCGCGAATGTCGGAGGGTTTGTGAAAGTCGCGGAGGCGATGCTTGCGTACGGTGTGATGTAGGAAGGGTGCAGCGTGGAACTGGCCGCGGCGGCGAGCTACCGGCCACGCGTCGGGAACGCCGAGCGTCCACCGACTGATGGGAGGGAACTCTTCTCCACCACGCGTATATCCATCCAGTCGTCACTTTCACCGGATGGCAAGATGTGGACAGCACTCTTTCTCCTGGCAGGCTTCCTCGCAGGGCCGCTCGCGATACTGTCGCTGGCGAACGCGCCACTGCGCGCCGGCCCGCCTCCTGGATGGAAGGTCCGTAACATCAGGGGCCAGGCCGCCCCGGATATCGAGATTCGTGACGACGGTGAGGGACCGGTAGTGAGAATCCAGGGAGCGGGTCGCGCGGCCTGGTTTTACCGGGAGCTGCCCACTCCGCTCGCGGAAGCACCGGGATCGCTCAGTTGGTCGTGGCGCGTAACGCGGGCCCCCGCCGGCACGGATTTGCGCAGGGAGGCGACGGATGACTCGCCATTGCGCGTTTACGTCGTCTTTGGAAAGCCGGGTTTCTTCGGTGGATCGAGCCGCGTTATTTTTTACACGTTCGGCGCTGCTGAACCGGACGGTTACGCGCGCGCCAGCTTTGTCTCCGACAAGCTTCACGTCATCCGCGTCGGCGGAACGGGGGAGGTCGGACGGTGGAGCGAGAACGCAGTGAACCCCTTCGCCGACTACCGTCGCCTATGGCGCCGGCAGCCGCCGTCGATCACCGCCGTAGGGGTGATGCAGGACACCGATCAGACGCGGGCACTGGCCGTGGCGGAATTGCGGCGACTGGTGTGGTTACCACAGTGACTTCTGATCGATCGCCACATCGATGGCTCCTGATGGTCTCATGTATCGCCGCGGGAATCCTCGCGGGCTGCAACAAAACTCCGCCATCTGCACCCGACGCGGCAGCGGTTGATTCGAGCGATGTCACACAACCGCTTGCGGGATCCGGCGTCACTGGCCGGTTCGTGGGTGTGGGGCATCGGGGAAGCGGCGGCGTTCACTTCGCGGTCGCCAACGGAGTAGCCCGCCTGGACTTCAGCGAGGACTTCTCAGTGGATGGCGTGCCTGGCCCGTTTGTGTATGTGAACACTACCAGCAACGCCAATACCGGTCAGCCTCTCCGGGTGGCGGCCCTCAAGTCCAACACCGGTGCACAAAGCTATTTCTTCGCGGTTCCGGCGGGCGTGCGCTACACCTGGGTGCTAGTGTGGTGTGACCCTTTCAATGTCCCCGTGGCCCAGGCATCGATTCCGGCAACGCCCTGACACTAGGGGACGCCGAGCGCCGGAATGGCATGCGCCACTGGCAACACGACATCGTAATGGCCGCTGTCCGCGGTACGCCGAGCGGTGCTCGGCCTGGCAGGGCGAGGAGTTGGCGAGGTGCGCCGAGCCGGACCATCGGGTCACCGAATGGCGATTGGGTTACCGGCGTTTGTATTCATACCTTCCGAACCTACCCGTAGGAAAAAGCAGCGGAAGCGTGAAACCGCTATCACTGTACGG
>JBKJRV010000035.1:0-2644 GCA_046593115.1 Gemmatimonadaceae bacterium | reverse complement strand
CGCGTACGACGGCCTGGACCTGATCGACGGGGCGCTGACGGGGGAGCCAGACAGCAGCACACTCGGCACGGGTGACCTGCGTTTCAGCTGGGGCAATCAGGCCGCGGGTGTGACGCTCATGCTCCCCCTGAGTGGCGGGGCGCTGCCCCTTGGCGGAGGCATGAGCATTCCGCTTGGCGACACTGCTTCGTTCATCCAGCGCATCTCGGTCACTCGTTTCACGACCGATCTCGATCTCGGCAGCGGCTCACTTACGTTCGGCAACCGCGTCCTCGAGGGGCGTTTTTCCGGCGCGCTGGCCTGGCAGCGAAGCAATCACACGATCACCACCGGCTACGAGATCTCGAAGCACGCCGTCGACTATCACGTGCTTTCGCCGGCGACGGGAGTGCGCCTGCTGGACCTCGAGCAGCGGCCCACCGCCTCGTCAGTGTACGCGGAGGATCTGTGGCAGTTCAGCGACAAGCTGCTGGTGCGCAACGGGGTTCGCGTCGAGCATGTGGGCGGGACGAAGTGGTATGGCATCTCGCCGCGCGCATCAGTCAAATACTTTCTGTCGAAGGACCTCGCGGTATCCCTGGCGGGCGGGCAGTACGCGCAGTGGCTGCACTCACTGCGCAATGAAGATCTCCCCATCAGAGTCTTCGACTTCTGGGTGGCCAGCGACAAGTTCGTTGACGTCTCGCGCGCACGCCACGCGATCGCTGGCGTCGAGCGGTGGCTGGGCGCGAGCCGTTTTGTGCGATTCGAGAGCTACTACAAGCACTACGCACGACTGCTGGAGCCAAACGAAGGCGACGATCCCGCCGTGCGGGGTGATGAGTTCCGGAGCGTGGACGGCCACAGCTATGGTGGCGACGTATACCTCCGCCAGCTCGAGTCGCACGCACTCAGCGGATGGGTGAGCTACGGCTACAGTCTGAGCACACGTACGCGCGGCGGTGCGCGCTACTTTCCCGGACAGGACCGGCGGCACAGCCTCAACGTCGTTGCCGCGTACCGGGCGCGGAACAGGATGGTGTTCGGCTCGCACTTGAACTTCGGCACCGGCACACCCTACACACCGATCGTGGGTCAGATGGTGCGCCGGATCTATGATGGAACGCAGAATTCGTGGGACACCGGGATTCAGCGCCGCGAAATCGAGCCGGTCGGCGGCGAGCGTAATTCGGTGCGATATCCCAACTATCATCGACTCGACTTCAGTGTCGAACGCAGCTACCTCAAGGGCCGCACGACCATCACGCCATCGCTGCACCTGGTGAACGTCTACGATCGCCGGAACGTTTTCACCTACCAGTGGAGCTATACGGCCAACCCACCGACGAAAACTGCCGTCTCCCAATTCCCTATCCTGCCCAGTCTCGGACTGTCGGTGGAATTCTGATGGGCTCGCGCCTCTGGAGGGTGATCGCGCTGCCCATGGTGTGTCTCACAGCCGCCTGCGAGTTCGACGCACGCGTCGTTGCGCCAACAGCGCGTCGCGACATCGTCCACTCGGTGCTGAATCCTTCCGCCCCATCGTATGCAGTGCTCGTCGAGGAACTGCTTACAGGCCGGGTGAGCGTGGACAAAGACGTGCCCTTTCGCGAAGACGACCCGATCGCGACGGGGAGCGGCATTCCGATCGGAGGCGCGCAGGTTGTCATGTTCAACGAGAGCGGTGACTCGGCCGTGGGGTTCGAGATCATCCTGGCGATCGGCTTGGCGAACCGCTCGACTGGCGTCTACCGGTTTCAGAACGTGACGTCTGTGAGTGCGTCCGCGCTGCGGCTCTTCCCCGGCGCGCGGTACTACCTGAGAGTGACCACACCGGCGGGGGACGTGATCACGGGGTCCACCGTAATACCCGATGCGTCGTCCGAGCGTTTGCCCGAATCCATTCGCTTCAATCGAGACACCGATACGCTGCGTCTGGCCTGGGCCCGCGCACGCGGCGCCAAGTCGTACCTGATCCGCGTGAACTCACCGCGCGGACCGTATCACATCTTTACCGATAGCCTCAACATCAGGCTCCCTGGATCGCTGCGGAATTTCTTCGCTGAGTACCTGCCGTCGGTGTTCGTCCCGGGGTTCACGCAGACGCTGCAGCTCTCGGCGATCGATTCCAACTTCTACGATTACTATCGATCGGCCAACAATCCGTTCACGGGCACCGGTCTGATCAACCATTTGCGGGGAGGCAGCGGCCTGTTCGGCGCTCTGGTTCCGCTCGAGACCCGGAGCCTCGTCACGGTCGCGAATCAGGACGAGCCGATCGAAGGGGAATATCTCGCCGAGCTGACGTTTGCATCGGGAGCGCCCAACCGGCTCACGCTGTACGTCGAGAGCCAGCGCGGACCGCTTGCCCAGATCACGGGAAACTACGATCGCCAGTCCACGATCGAGGGCGGTGGCGTCATCGGCTTCAAGAACGGCTCGGCGATCACGCTCGCATTTCTCAACGAGAATCTGGCGAGCGATACGCTCTCCACGTTCGCCGGCACGCTGTACGGCAGCGACTCGATCGTCGGCACGATCCGCTCCGTTGAGGAGCGGATTGTCTATCGGAAGCAGTAAGGCGACCTGCCGCGCCCTGACCGACCGCTAGCTCTTGTTGATCAGGAAGTTATTCACACGTGCAGCGAGTCTGCGCTGGGGTATG
>JBKJRV010000457.1:0-2631 GCA_046593115.1 Gemmatimonadaceae bacterium | reverse complement strand
GATTTGTGTGGAGCACCTTGATGGCCAGCGGCCGCCCGAGCAGCGCATGTTCGCCGTAATAGACGTGCGCCATCCCTCCGCTCCCCAGCCGACGAAGGATCCGATATCGGCTGCCCGTCGCCATCCGGAGCGCGCTCGTCTCCTCGTCAGGCCGCTCTCCTGTTGACGATTCCAGCTCGGGAAGCTCGGTGGCGCACCGCGCGCATTTCGGAGCCGCCGCGCGATTCCATGTTCCGCATTCCGGACAGAACATCGGTCAGCGCGCGAACTTCATCTGCACGAAATCATAGGCTGGCCATGGCCCCGTGACCTCCCACTTGATGCCCCGCTGCTTCTTTGCTGCTTCGGCCACCGCGGTCGAGAAGGCCTCCCACCGGGGATGCTCGATCAGAAACGCCGCGCTGAACTCCGTGGCTCCCTCAGCCGTTCTCAGCGGCAGCGTCGCCGAGGCCTCGCGGCGAAGATCACGAAACATTTCGGCGGCGACCGTCTTTGCATCGGAATCTCCTTCGGCAACCTCGTCATCGCGTACGTGAAGCCGGGCGACGCACCGGCCATCCACAAACGTGAGGCCGTCTGCGAGGGCCGCATAGTGCAGCTCCATCCACTGGAGCACCGCTGCTTCATCCCGAAAGATCACGCCAGGCGGCGCAGGCAGTACGGCATGGTGCGCGAAAACCTCTTCAACAACGTGGTGCTGTGCGACGACCTCGTCGTCACCTTCAGACGCCACCCGCGAATACGGCGCCTTTCTCACCACGGCGCCAAGGTCGCGATAGAGGATCAACAACGTTTCGCTCACCAGGGGGCGACTTTCCCCATTGAGCGCCGCAACAGCGTACAAGCGAAGAGCGGTCATAACCACTTCCGTGAGCGGAGCAGCGCAATGAGCACGCCACCCACCCCCAATTGGAGTACGAGCATGATCCAGAAGCCATAGGGATGATGAGACAGGGGAATGTGCTGAAAGTTCATTCCCCACATGCCGCTGATGACGACAAACGGAACGCTGAGCGTCGCGACCACCGACAGGCCCTTGGTCACCATGCCCAGCCGATTCGAGACCTGAGTGAGGTAGCTGTCCATCACGCTGCTCAGCAACTCGCGGTAGTTCTCCAGTGAATCGTTGATACGAAGTACGTGGTCGTACACATCACGGAAATAGAGTTGCGTGTCAGGCGTGAGCAGGTTGCTCGGACGGTTGGTGAGCACGTTGAAGACTTCGCGCTGGGGTGCCAGGTGGCGCTTGAGTGACAGCACGAGCCGCTTGACACTGAAAATATCGCGGAGCGCTTCCTGATCGAAGTTCGCGAAAATCCGCTCTTCGAGGCTATCCACAAAGTCATCAACCCGGTCCAGAATCGGGAAATAAGCGTCGATCGCCGAATCCATGATGGCGTGCATCAGGCGCTCGACACCCCGTGTCATCAGCTCCGGCGACCGCTCGATGGCAGCGGCGACGAGGCCGACCGTCGGTGACTGAACGCTGTGTACGGTCACCAGGTAATTGCGGCCCAGAAAAAAGCAGAGATTGTACGTCTCGAGATCGTATGGATCGTCTGTCTTGTCCTGAAAGTTCACGCCGCGGATGACCATGAAGAGGTGATCCTTGAACTCCTCGAGCTTCACCCGGGTGTTCGGGTTGAGTGTGTCCTCGATCGCGAGCGGATGAAATCCAAACACCTTCTCCAGGAGCGCATACTGGTGCCGATTCGAGCTGTCGATGTCTACCCAGAGGGCACCGGTGCCGAGCCGCACACGCTCGGCGATCTCCCGAGGTGACAGGTCACGCTCGAGTTGTCCGTTCGCGTCAAGGACGTACGTCCGCGCCAGGTTGAGATTGCGCGCCGCGGCGTGCGTACGCGCGACCTCCGCAGGGGTACTCCCGGGTGACGCCGTCGCGACAGAGCCATTGCCCTCGGGCGATGGCTGACTGTCGGTCTGGCTGTCCTCGTCGCGGCTGCGATCCATGGAGCGTAAGATACCGTCGCGGCCGCTCCTCCGCGATACACGCCTGCCGGTCAGGCGACCGGATTTCGATCGCGAAGGGACTAGGCTCGCCCCGGTAACTCCCGGTCGTCCAAGCCCGGTCGACCCTCCATTTCGGTGATGGTGGCGCACAGCGCCGTCATGACCGCCTCGACAGTAATGTCGGCGTAACTCTTTGCATTCGTCAGCACAGTTCGACCTGGAGTAGCATGGGGACGATAGGTGAATTTGTCGGTCGTCATCATCACCACCGCCGGCACATTGAACGCAGACGCCGCGTGGGCGATGCTCGTGTCTGACGTAAGTACCACCTGCGCCGTTGCCACGAGTGCGAACGCATCGTGTACCGAGGGCGTGTCTGCCGCGACCGCAGCGATCCCTTCCGCGCGCAGCCCGCTCGCTATGGCCTCGGCCGACGCCCGTTCCGACGGCACGCCAATCACGACCACCCGGCATGCTCCACATTCTCTGGCGGCCGAGGTCACGGCGGCAATAAAGCGGATGTCGATCCAGCGCCGACTTGCTGCCGCCGCGGAGATGTTCACCAACAGGCGCCGTCCGGCTCCCGCGACGAGCAATGGAGGGCCGAGGGCATCTGGCCCGCGATTGCTCGTCGCGGGTGAGAAAAATTTCCGGCCGGAG
>JBKJRV010000335.1:0-2514 GCA_046593115.1 Gemmatimonadaceae bacterium | reverse complement strand
GCGAGGTTGAGGCGCTGGGGTTCCAGGCCCCCCGCAGCTCGCCCACGCCCCAGAGAAAAGCCATGAGGGCGCCGCCCGAGATCAGACCCTGACGAAGTACGTCGCGCATGTCCTGATCGAGATCAGGCAGGAAATCTCCCTGACGCACTATGCGCATCGTGACAAGCCAGCCGATCACGGCCAGTGCGCAACCCAGTGTCTGGACCGTCAGGAACGGTGAGTACTGGAACCGGAGAAGCGAGTCAAGGGAGATGAGTGCCCAGGTCGATGCGACGGTCAACGCAGCCGCAGAGCCCGCAATGAACGGACGACGATTCATCTGTAACGCCGCGGTTATCAACAGGATTCCCATTGCCACCGATCCCGCGACCCGGATCAACTCGTGGTGGAAGAACGCGGCCGGCACGATCCAGAGCGCGATGAGCGACGCCGCCATCGCGTACGCGTCGGCCTGCGGCTCCGCGCGTGTCCGGTGTGTCATCCAGATCAGCCCCAGCGTCCAGAGTACGGCAATGGCCGCGCTCTGGAACGAGATGATGGCGGGAGTCGACACGACGGTCGCTCCGAACAGGCCGAGCGGAAGAACGAATGCGTCGAGCACGGGTTCGTGGGACGCAAATGTGTCCTCGGGATGCGCGTCGTTCGTCTCACTCTCGAGCGTGCCAGGGCGAGTCAGATCGAGCACCCCAATTGTGATGATTGCACCGAGCACTGTAAGTGCGATGGCCCACAGATCCGGGCCGTGCTCAGCCGCCCGGAGCGATCCGCCAAGCATGAGTCCGACGGTCGCGGTCCGGATGAGCGTCCGGCGGTGCGGCGCATGCGCCAGTGGAATCAGCGCGAAGAGCGCGGCCAACGGAAACAGCACCCAGAGGCGAGCGGCGATCCATTCTGAAGGCGAGCTCGATGGATCGCCGGTGCCGGTGGCTACCGTGTACACAAGAAGGCTCGTGATCGCGACCCGGCGCGCGACTCGCCACGTTCGCATTCCCAGAGCCGCCGCCGCCAGCGAAACGATGATCAATCCGTAAACGGCCAGCGCGATCCGGTTGCCGCTCGAGTCGGACAGGACAAACGGCGCGATCGCCGCGCCACCAAACCCGATGGCGCAGAGGGTTTCTTCATCATGCCTGAGCGCGAACTCGGTGAGAATCACCGAGGCGATGAAGCCAATCGCCAGCGCCGCCCAGGAGGGAATCACGTGGAGCAGGGGTCCTGCGCTCCACGAGACCAGGTGCACAACACCGAGCGCCATGGCCAGCAGAACGTTGCCGAATTCGCGCGTCCCGCGCAGTCGCAACCGCGCGCCTGCTGCTGCGAGCGCGATGGCGCCGAGATACCCGAGGACGACCCGCACGGGCGGGCTGAGGACTGCGTGCTCTATGGCCCAGGTGAGGAAGATGCCAACGCCCACGAGCACCGTGAGCATCGCCACGGCGATTGTCCCGTAGCGGCCTATCAGCTCCTCGACCGAGCGACCGGGCGGCTTCGCGGCGAGGGAGATGTTCGCCCATGTGGGCACGGCAGCATCGCGACGATCGGGCGCGTCCGGCGCCGGACGGGGGGGAGGACGCGTGTCGCGCGTATCGGTGAACGGCGGGCTCGCAGGCGTGCCGATGTGCTCTCGCAAACGCGCGAGTTCCACTCGGAGAATGCCCATCTCGCGCTCCAGGCGGGCGAGCCGCTCAGCTTCGTCGTGTTCCAGGCGATGACCGGGTGATGCGGACGTGGGGTCCTGCGAAGGTGGCGACGTCGCCAGATTGCTACCCACTCGTTATCACTTGACGATTCGCGTCCGCAAGGGCAGCCGCCAGTATTCAGGCCGGCACTGCCGCTGCGAGCATCCGGATTTTCTTTCCCTGGTTCATTGGCGCTCACAGGAGACCCCGTGGACGAACAATCGCTTTTCATCAAGTTCTGGACGCACGAAACGAAAACGACTCTCAAGGTGCTCGCGAGAATTCCCGAAGGGTCTGACTATCGTCCGGATGCGAAGTCGCGCACTGCGCAGGCAATTGCCTGGCAGATCGTGTGCGAGGAGAAGATGATCATCGAGGCGCTCGAAAGCGGCAAAGTGGAGTGGGCGCCGCCGCCGATGCCTGCGACTATGAAGGAGGTGGCCGAGGCATACGAGAAGCAGAGCGGCGGAATGATCGGTCGCTGGAGGGACTTGCCCGTCGAGCGCTGGGACGGGATACTCGATTTCTTCGGGAGCCAACGTCCGGCCTCGCCGATGGCCTGGAGTTTCCTGTTCGACATCGTTCACCATCGCGGGCAGATCACTACCTACCTGCGACCGATGGGGTCCACCGTCCCGCAGATCTACGGACCCAGCGGGGACGAACCGTAGGGGTTTCGGGTTCGCTGCGCCGCAAATCGTTCAAAACTACTTCATCGCGATCACGTGTTCTACGAACTGATCGACGGCGATCTCGGTGCCCTGCTGAAAGCCTGATGCCTTGTTTTTCTCGAGGTCAGCTTCATCCCGGTGCAGCGCCGTGAAGACGTACCGAG